>CAYYUU010000903.1:0-3710 GCA_964474955.1 uncultured Alcaligenaceae bacterium
GGCCATCGTCGAAGGGCTCGCCCAGCGGATCGTCCGAGGGGACGTTCCCGAAGGTCTGAAGAACAAAACGATCGTCGCGCTTGACATGGGAGCGTTGATCGCCGGTGCGAAATATCGCGGCGAATTCGAAGAGCGTTTGAAAGCCGTGTTGAAAGAGGTGCAGGAGTCCGAAGGAGCCCTCTTGCTCTTTATCGACGAACTCCACACCGTCATCGGTGCCGGTAAAACCGACGGAGCGATGGACGCCGGGAACCTCCTCAAGCCAATGCTCGCACGAGGCGAACTGCACTGTATTGGTGCAACCACCCTGGACGAGTATCGCAAGCACATCGAGAAAGATGCTGCGTTCGAGCGACGTTTCCAACCTGTGAAGGTGGATCAACCGTCGGTCGAAGATACGATTTCGATCCTGCGTGGCCTGCGTGAGCGATACGAAGAACACCACGGCGTGCGGATCAAAGACTCGGCGCTGGTGTCCGCGGCTTTGATGTCGAATCGTTACATTTCCGATCGATTCTTGCCGGACAAGGCCATTGACCTCGTTGACGAGGCCGCGGCGAAAATTCGGACCGAAATGGATTCGATGCCGAGCGAACTCGACGAAGTCTCTCGTCGGGTGATGCAACTGGAGATCGAACGCGAAGCTCTGAAGAAAGAGACCGATCAGGCGTCTCGCGATCGGCTCGCGAAATTGGAGAAAGAACTCGCGAATCTCAAGTCGGAAGCCGACGCACTGAAAGCGCAGTGGCAAAGCGAAAAAGGAGCGACGGACGACCTCCGCGACCTCCGAAAAGAAATCGGTCAAACAAAGATCGAGATCGAAAAGGCCGAGCGAGAATACGACGTCGCACGGGCGTCTGAGTTGCAATACGTCAAACTCATTTAGCTGGAGAAAAAGCTCAAGGCCGAGGAAGAGCGACTCGCCGGGCAAGAGAAGAAACAACGCTTGCTCCGGGAAGAAGTGAGCGAAGAAGACATCGCCCAGGTCATCAGTCGATGGACGGGTATTCCTGTTTCGAAGCTCCTCGAAGGCGAAATCGAAAAGTTGTTGAACCTGGAGAAGGAACTTCACCAACGAGTCATTGGACAAAACGAAGCCGTCGACGCTGTCGCTCAAGCGGTTGTCCGGGCACGGTCAGGAATGAAAGATCCGCAACGCCCGATCGGTTCCTTTATCTTTCTGGGACCAACCGGAGTCGGGAAGACCGAACTCGCGCGAGCACTCGCCGAATTTCTGTTCGACGACGAGCGGGCGATGATTCGCATTGACATGTCGGAGTACCAGGAGAAACATACGGTCTCGCGACTCGTGGGGGCTCCTCCGGGATACGTCGGTTTCGACGAAGGCGGACAACTCACAGAGGCCGTTCGACGACGACCGTATTGCGTGCTGCTGTTCGACGAAATCGAGAAAGCCCACCTCGACGTCTTCAACATCCTGTTGCAAGTCCTCGACGACGGGCGCCTGACCGATAGCCACGGACGAACGGTCGACTTCAAGAATACGATTGTGATCATGACGTCGAACATCGGAAGCCAGAATATTCTTGAGTTCCGTGGCGAGGTGTACAGCAACGATTACGATCAAATGAAGGAGACCGTGCTTCACGAGTTGCGGCACCACTTCCGCCCCGAGTTTCTGAACCGAGTCGACGAGATGATTGTCTTCCATAGTCTGACCGAAGAAGACCTGAAAGAAATCGTCGAAATCCAACTGAGCCGCCTCCGCGAACGACTCGCGGATCGCAAGATCACGCTCGAATTGACCAACGCCGCGAAGACGCATCTCGTCAATGTTGGGTACGACCCAACGTTCGGGGCTCGGCCACTCAAGCGAGCCATCCAGAAGGAAATCGAGAACGTGATGGGAAGGAAGTTGCTGGAGGGATCGCTCAAGGATGGGCAGCACATCCTGTGTGATCTGGATCGGACGACGGGTGAGTTGGTGTTCGAGGGGCAGAATGCTCCGGTTGAGACAGTCCCAGGTTAAGCGGTGCGAAGCATCCTTCTTTTTGATCATGCCTGGAAAACCAACCTGCTTTTGGCCTCTCGCCACAAGCAGGTTTCGCACCGCAACTCTTTGAGCGAGGGTTCAAATGGAAGAAGACCAGGTGGGTCGATCGTCCTCGCGTTGATAGCGAACGGAAGTGGTGGCCTTTTTCTTTTTGGGCCATGCGCGGTCAGCACACGACCGCTTCTGGGCAGAAGACCGGCCTATCGCAAATTGAGGAAAGCCTCGAAATAGCTCGGCGAAGTATGCCACTTGAGAAAGAAGCCAACGCCCTCGCCGAAGAGAGTCTCAAAAACCAAAAGGAAATTTTGGAGGCAATCCAACGCCTTGATGGCCAAGTTCCAGTCTCCGAAATCTGAATCGACCAGAAATCAGGAGTCAAGGTACCTAACGTTACTCCATCTTGTTTTCACATTTACTTGGCGTCCAAGTGGTTGCGAAATCACAGTTCCCCTTGATTCGCCATCGGCTTGATGCTATCCCCTCTCGCAAATTGAATTTCTTCGAACCCGGTTGGGGGGAGCATGGATGATACTCCGAACCACGTTGGGATTGCTGTTGTTGTGTCTGGCCGGTTGTGCGGCGGGGCTGGATCGAAATCTGGTCCGCTACCAGCTGGAAAATTCGTCGTTGCAAATCACCGACGAAACCACCGAGACCATCGAGGAGGTGAAGGCTCTACGGCCCCAACTCATGTTCCCGTGCAAGCTCGCGGTGTACTTGCACCCGCCAGGATATAGTGAGTGGCAATGGACGTCCGGCGACAAACGGATCTTCGATGCGTGGGGAAAAGAACTCAAACGCCAAGGTGTCGTTCGAGAGGCGTTCTTCTTACCGAATATGTTATTGGGCGAGAAGAAAGACTTGCACGCTCTGCGATTGGCCGCGGCGAAGTGTGGGGCGGATGCCCTACTCGTCGTGCAGGGAGCTGTGGCGACCGACGATTACATGAATCCTGCGGCTGCGGCGAACTTGACCGTCGTGGGAGGATTTGTCGTTCCCGGAAGTCATTGTGATGCGTTGTTCGTTGCGCAAGCACTGTTGATTGATGTGAATAATGGCTTTATCTACGCGACTGCCGAGGGAGAGGGTAAAGGAAGCGTCATTCGTCCCTCGTTCATCATTGAGCAGTCCGGAGCGATCAACAACGCCAAGAAGCGTGCCCTGCATGACCTCGGGCCAAGAGTTGCCACCCAAATGCAAAAGCTCAAAGGAAGTATTCACGTGCCCCTTGGTTTCCGGGATTATAACCCGACGATTGGCAAGGTGAGCACGAAGTAAATCGCTGATCTGAGAATTCTGAAAAGTTGCTTTTCGCTCCGCAGAAGCACACCAACAACAAAGCGTTCTTTCTCTGGGAACGCGAAATCCATGGAGCGGTTATCGGTTGTTAGGGTAGGTCGCATTGGGTTGGTGCCCTCCGGTTTGCAACAGGCAGGATCGCTGTTGTTTTCGGTCCCAACCCGAGCATGAGCTACTCTGAGAAGTTCCCAACCGTTGGCTGTGGGGAAAGCCCAAATTCGAGACGGGGACGGGAAATGGGTACACAAAAAACACAAAAATCCCCAACATCGGATTTTTGTGTTTTTTGTGTGCGCGTTTTCTACCTTCCACTGGAAAAACGACCTTTCGGAAATGCGACTTGAACTCCCAAAACACGTACACAAAAAACACAAAAATCAGGGCGAGGTATTTTTGT
>CAYYUU010000904.1:0-3710 GCA_964474955.1 uncultured Alcaligenaceae bacterium
TGCGGCGTGATTCGTTGGGCCTTGTGGGGCCGGTCGAGTTTCAATAGAGCGCGGGCCGCGAGAACCATCTCCTTGTCGCCGTCGACCGATAGGTTGTCGTCGGGCGTCAATTCTGCTCGGCCCCGTTCGTAGAGGCCGGTGATGTACGGCAACTCGCCGAGAAAGAACATGAGCGTATCGGGATCAACGGCGTGTGTTTTGATCGGTGCGTAGAAACTTTCCGGGGGCGTCGCTGGCGTGTTGTTCTTGTACGCCTCCCGGACCCAGGGCCAGTCGAGCAGCGAGCACACGAACAGGATCGACTTGTAATCCAATTCGAGTTCGTGGAGCCGCCGAGCCATCCACGCGATTCGTTCCTTGTGCTGTGTCGCAGTCGGGCGTCCGATCGATGGCAGGACTGCCGCCGCAAAGCCTGCGGGCGTCACTTTCTTGAGGGCGTAAGGATCGGGAAAGTGTCCCAGGTTGGCTTCGAACCACGGAGTCTCTCGGTCGACGAAATGCCGCGGGATGTGCTCTCCTATGGCGAGCCGCAGGGCCGCGATGACCGGCTGGCACGGATCGATTGGGACATAGCTGTAGCCAGTGGCTTCCGCTTCCCGAGTTTCGTCGAACGCGAGTGGTCCAGGTTCGACGTCCCGTTGGACGACCGCATAGATGCGGGGCAAAAAATCGATGGCGGCCTCGACATCATCCTGGAAAGATGGCGGTAGTGGCACGGCCAAGCAATCATACTCGCGGCTGAGCATCTCTTCGCGTACGCGGATCGCGCAGTCTCCGGACCCGTGAATCACAGGTAACACACGAATGCGCGGGCTGATCGTCAGGAACTCGTCTGCCGAAGATTGGGGAGATGGATCGGTCATGAATTGGCTTCTCGCTCGGAGAATTGAGGGTTGAGGATTGAGAATTTGTTGTTTTATCTTTGTTGGCCGAAGGCCAAGTTCATCGTAGCCTGGAGCAAGGAACGGGAAAAGAATCGTTCTCCGTTCTCTCTGTTTCTCTCAAGCACGGCTCAGCCGTGCTACCAAAAAAAGATAAAACTACATACTCTTGACTCTCGACCCTCGACTCTCGACCTCCAACTCTCAAACCTCTCGATTCTCTTCCTCATCGAAATCATCGTCATCGTCGTCGAGATCGTCCTCATCAAAATCATCGTCGTCGTCGTAATCATCGTCGTCATAATCATCCAGTTCCATGTCCGGATGGAGTGGATCGTCGGGATCGAAAAACAGGTCGCCCAATCCGATGACGTGTTGACTGCCCATCGCACGCTGTTTCCGGCGGGCGAGTTCTTCGAGGTCCTCGGCTTCTTCTCCCAATACGCAAAGCAGGGCTTCTTGCCACACTTCGTCTTGCGAGATCGGATGATCGACGTCTTGCGACATTCGTTTGATCGCATACCGCAGCAGGTTGATTCCGTCGCGGGGTGAGAAGTCCAGATCGAGGTCGTGGGCTCGTTGCAAGAAATCGACAGTCAACGCGAGCAGTTCGACCTTCGCGAAGGGGAGATGGTATCGCAGGATTTCCATCTCGTCTTCGCGACTCGGGAAGCCGAGGCTTAACGTCGGCTGCAACCGGGATTGAATGTAGTCGGGCACTTCATACGTCGATTCGTCTTCGTTCATCGTCACGCAGACTCGAAAGTCCGGATGGGCCTTGATAATGATGCCGGCGACGACGCTCTCGACGTATCGTCGGTGGTCAAGCAACGGCGCGAGCGATGCCCAAGATTTTTCGTTCATCCGATTGCCTTCGTCGAGGACGCACACGCTGCCGGTGATCATGGCCGTGACTAACGGCGAGGCGTGGTAGGCAATCTTTCCGGACTCGGCGAGTACCGGCGTGACGATGAGGTCTTCGGGCCGCGTGTCGGCCGTGCATTGAGTGATGTACAAGGGCTGGTTGCGAGTTTGGGCGGCAGCCATCGCGAGAGTCGTTTTTCCGATTCCCGGTGGACCGACCAACCGTGGCGAGAGGGGTCTGTCTTGGGGATCCACCACGAGCCAACAAGCCAACAATTGGCGCAAGATGGCATCCTGGCCAATCCATTGTTGCTCGGTGGTGTCGGGGGCGCTCAAATGCAGCGCCACTCCGCCGATCTCCACAGGCTGTTGTGGGTTCGTCATTGCGGTTCGCCCGCCTTCTTCTGTCGTCTTGTTCCAGTCAGATGAGAATAGGAATCCAAAACATTATTATAGGAGGCACAGGAAGGTTTCACAGGGAAGATGTGCGGCCAAGATTGTTCGAATCGATTCGACGCCCTGCCGTTCCGGGCGAGTGACACCTCGGTAGTTCTCGACGAGCGAACCGAACCAACTCCAGAACCGCACCTCTGGTCGGACAACTGGTACTCGACGCGTGGCGAGATTTCGCGGTATCACAGACCCACGAGTCGGCTTGAGAAGGATAATTTGTTTCTCGTCCCAGTTGTCTTTACTTCGGCAGCTGCTTCAATAGATTCACCATTTCGATCGCCGTCACTGCGGCCTCAAATCCTTTGTTGCCGGCCTTGGCACCGGCCCGGTTGATGGCTTGCTCAAGAGTATCGCACGTCAAGACTCCGAAAATCACCGGGATGCCCGAGTCAAGAGCTGCGTGACCAACTCCACTCGTGACGCCACCCGCCACGTGGTCGTAATGGTCGGTTTCTCCCCGAATGACGGTTCCCAGGCAGATGATGGCGGCGTATTGTTCGGACTGCCCGAGTCGTTGGGCGATAAGTGGAATCTCGAACGAACCGGGAACCCACACAAGATCGATCGAGGCATCGTCGACCCCATGACGCTTTAGGGCATCGCACGCACCATCGACCAATCGTTCCACGATGAACTGATTGAAGCGAGCCGCGATGATGGCGAACTTGCCTTCGGGCGTCGCGAAATTTCCTTCCAAGACTTTTGGCATTTCTCAGAGTGTCCGTGTTGGGGTGTCTGACACCAACCCGAAGCGCAAGCGAGGACTTTGCGAAGCGGGAAAGATTGCTTGCGGCGTTATTCAATAAAAACAGGCGAACGCCATGCAACCACAGCGTTCGCCTTTCGTTATTTTTCCATTCACGCTTACGACAAGTTCATCATCTTGAGGAACTCTTCGTTGCTCTTGTACCGCTTGAGCCGACCGACCAACAGCTCCATCGCCTCGATCGGGTTCATGTCGCTGAGGACCTTGTGCAAGATGTATTTCTTGCGGAGGTCTTCTTCGCTCAAAAGGAGTTCTTCCTTCCGCGTGCCCGAACGATTGACGTCGATGGCTGGCCAGACTCGCTTCTCGACCAATCGACGGTCGAGGTGCAGTTCCATGTTCCCGGTGCCCTTGAACTCCTCGAAGACCACGTCGTCCATCCGGCTGCCGGTGTCGATGAGTGCCGTCGCGAGGATCGTCAGACTACCGCCTTCTTCGATGTTTCGGGCGGCCCCGAAGAATCGCTTCGGTTTGTGCAACGCGTTGGCGTCGAGACCACCGGAAAGGATTTTTCCGGAGTGCGGGACTTCGGTGTTGTAGGCACGCGCCAGACGTGTGATCGAATCAAGCAAGATCACGACGTCGGTGCCGAACTCGACGAGTCGTTTGGCCTTCTCGATCACCATCTCCGAAACCTGTACGTGCCGCGAAGCTGGTTCGTCGAACGTCGAGCTGATGACCTCGGTGTGGTTGCCCTTGACCATCCGCTCCATCTCCGTCACTTCCTCGGGACGTTCGTCGATGAG
>CAYYUU010000905.1:0-3709 GCA_964474955.1 uncultured Alcaligenaceae bacterium
CGTCGTCAACGTTGCTTTTCCCCAACTCATCCACGATGCGAACACGGAACTTTCCGCTTTCTCGCAACACAAACGAAAACTGCATCGACTTCGGATCGTTCGGGAGGCGAACCCCTTGGATCGGTGGTTGCACTTTCTTTCCTTCGGTCCGCAGGAGTTGGCCGCTCTGGATTCGACGATCCGCATTGATGATGACCGAAACCTTCGTACCTTGATATTCGTCGATGACCGGTTCGACCGCGAACTTCTCCAAAAATGGTTCTTGATGTCGATACTCCGCAGGTCGGTAAACGATCCGGAACTCGCGGATGCGAGGGCGGGTCACCACCGTGACGCTCCGCTCGGGCGTTTCGGCATCACCACCGGCAATCTTGTAGAACAGCCCCGACGCGCGAATCAACTCCGGTGGCAGAGTGATTGCCCAAATCTCGTCTTGTTGCTTGAGGGGTTTGGTGAGATACGGATCGGACTTTCCGTAGCGATACAGCAACCGCACCGAATCCTTCTGGTTTGGACGCGGGACTTCGCCCGTCACGCGAACTCGAAACGTCACCGAGTCGCGATCTCCGATGATCAAGTTCGCTTCCTTCGGCGAAAGCAATTCCAGCTTTGTCCGTGTCGTCTGTTGTGGAGCCTGGAACGGGAGGAAGACTTCGGCGGCGGAAGCAGAAAATCCCTGCAGACTCGTCGCCAGTTGGACGAGGAAGACAAGCCCCAGAACGGCCACGGCACCACCAAGCCAGAACAATCCGTTCGGGCGAATTGCTTCTTCGGGATCGGCTTTCTTCAGATCTTTTGCCGCGCGTGTGGTCAAGGAAAGTCGAATGGCCGCCGGTAGTTGTTGATCTCGGAGGTCCAGATAATTGATCACGCTCCCTTTGGAATTTGGGACCGTCTCTTCGAGTAGGCGAGCAACGTAATACGGGTTCACTCGTCGGGCCATCATCAGATACACGCGATGGGCCAGGAAAAACGACACGCCCACCACGGCAAGCCCAAACAGGACCATCCGAAGTGTCGCAGAAAGACTGAATATGGCGTCCGCTGCAAGCACGACGACGCCATACGCCAGCACGATCACTGCGAACGTCAAGAACGCTCCAACCGTGTCGATCCACTGGACGCGCCGGCGAGCCGCATCGAGTTGCTCGGCCACGAACTCATCGAACTTTTGTGTGGCAGGCGTTCGAGTCTCCTGGGGCTCTGGCGAGGGGATCGCGGTTGCTTGGGGCGTGGATTCGATCGGTTGGATACTCTCGGCCATATCGACGGAACTCCTGAATAGCACGTGAGATCGGCTAATCTTGTTAATTATAGCTGGTTCACGGAGGAGGGCACAATAAGTTTCGCTGCTTGCCGTTTCCCCCACATCGTTTGCAAAATATCTATCCAGAGAGACGAATTGGAGCGAGCATTTGATTGCGAGGGGCCAAGTTGGTGACGCCGCGAAAGGATGCGATCGCCGTAGGACAGGTTTTTAACCTGTCCAAGAAATACAGACAGGTTGCAAACCTGTCCTACGCACAAAAACACGGAACTACTCTCCGCGGCGGTCTTTGGTCTTTCGACTTCTGCCCGATCTCGTCTCGACTGCGTCCGATCGAATTGGGGCATCTCGGGTCACGTCCGGCGTCCCAATTCTTCCCCCGAGCGGCTTCCCCGAGGCATTTTTTTTTCCTCACCGGAACGAGTGCGTCAAATATGGGCGAATACCTTCGCAAAGTGACGAAAAGCAACTGGTTTCACCAAATCGTCACCGTCGTCATTCTCGTCTACTGTGTGATCATCGGACTGGAGACCAGCCCGTACATGCAGAAGAATCATGGCGACTTATTGGTCCTTCTGGATCGGATCATCCTGGGCATATTCGTCATCGAGATTGTGTTGCGAGTTGGCGCCGAGGGCAAGAAACCTTGGCGTTTCTTTTATGACCCCTGGAACGTGTTCGATTTTGTCATCGTGGCCGTGTGTCTCGTCCCGAGCCTGGACAACTACGTTGTCTTTGGGCGGTTGGCTCGAGTGATCCGGGCAGTCGCTAGGGCGAGTCGGATTCTGCGGGTGCTACGCCTCGGTCAAGCGGCGGACTTTTTATACAAGGTGACGAGCAGCAACTGGTTCCAACACGCAATTGTCGGCGTCATCTTGCTCTCGGCCGTCGTCGTTGGATTGCAGACGAGCCAGGAGATCAAGGATCGATATGGCGACCAGTTGGAACTCCTTGACCTCATCATTTTGATCATCTTCACGATCGAAATCGCCATGCGAATGGGGGCCGCCGGGAGCAAACCATGGCTCTATTTCAAGGACCCGTGGAACTGGTTCGACGTCGCCATCGTCGCCATTTGTTGGCTCCCGCTCGACAGCGACTACATCGTCGTCGTCCGGCTCGGGAGGGTCTTCCGGACACTGCGGCTCGCGACGGCACTGCCCAAACTTCAGATCATCGTGGCAGCACTTTTGCAGAGCATTCCGTCGATGTGTTACGTTGGGTTGTTGCTGTTGCTGCATTTTTACATGTACGCAGTCGCTGGCGTTTTCTTGTGGGGCGACAACGACCCGGGCGAGTTCGGCACGTTGCCCAAGGCGATGCTCACGTTATTCCGCGTCATCACGTTGGAAGACTGGACCGACGTGATGTACACCCAGATGTTCGGCTCGGCCAACTACCCTTCGCAACTGCCTCCGTATAAAGTCGAAGGACCCGACGGCCAAGGGCAACCAGTTCTCGGCGCGATATACTTCGTGAGTTTTGTGTTGTTCGGGACAATGATCATGTTGAACCTGTTCATCGGCGTCATCATGACGACCATGCAAGAAGTCCATGGAGAAGCCGTCATGGTGCACCAGATGAAAAAGCAGGAAACCGAGGAACCATCGAGTTTGTTGCAACGAATCGAAAACCTGGAAACACAACTCGAAAAGATGAAAATGCAATTCGACGAGCAGTTCGACCAGTTACGCGCCGGCGTCCACCTGCTCGCGCGGGTCTTAAAGGACGAAGAGAAAAAGCAGGGACAGCAACAGAACGGAACGAACGGAACCCTGGAAAACCCAACTGCCGAAGAGCCCGCCAAGACTACTCCTTCGGACGAGCGAAAGCCAGGTTCTCCGCCTTCTTGAAATATTTTCTGACCGGCGATGGAACGCGAGATGCCAGTTGTTTAGTCGTTGCCTTTGTTTTTGTTTTGGAGTGCGGCATCGTGCCGCCAAGGCTTTTACCCCCCGTCCAGGGCTGCGAACCCGATTTTTTCGGCCTCGTTGCGTTTTCGTCGTAGTTTGTCGGACTTGGCCTTTCGTTTTTCGAGAATCTCGCGAAGCACTCGTGTGCCGACGGCGATTCGCTGGAGTTTGGTCTTGGCCTTGGGTCGGCCTTTCGTCGGCGACTCGACCTTCTGTTGGGTCGCTTAGTCCAGCAAAGCCCCAAGTTTCTCTTAGGTCGGTTCCTGGATATCGAACCCAAACTGCGTCGACTTTCCCTCAGGTGCCGTGGAGAGAGGATGCAAAACCGCTTTTTCCGGACTTTCCGACTAATCCGTTCACTCGCCAGATTCTTCTCAGTTTGACACCCCCTATTCGTATTTCGGCGTTTTTTCACTTCTGGTAATTTCGGTTTCCGCACACGACTCCGAAGATATTTTCAGAGTCGGGCGCAAGTTCTGGCGTGTTTCCGAGTTATGCTAACGCATTGCCGAAACCAAAGGAGCGAGCT
>CAYYUU010000906.1:0-3704 GCA_964474955.1 uncultured Alcaligenaceae bacterium
CTACCGCTTCCCGTTCCTGAATCTTTCGTCGGCATGCTATCTCCTTGTCGCCGGCTCGATGGACACACTCTTTGGATGGACCCGTTACGCCAACAGCGACCGCCAAGAAAAACGACTTCGGCGATGCTTGGCGGGATCAATCCGGTGTGTCAAAGACCATGAGCCAGGATCAGAGTTCGAGGTCTCCCTTATGCAAGGAGCGGAAGATGCCTTTCGTCCGCCTTGTCCCTATCTCTTGATGGGGTGAGATAGATTTCCAAGACGTGGTCAACGAAATTGTCGAACTAGCCCTTCCTGTTCCCTGCTCCCAAATTGTACGCCCGAAAAAACTAACTCGCAAGGACTTTCAACGCCGTGGTACACGTCCACGAGAAGCAAACTTCGGCCTCTTCTGTTTCCGTCACTCAGAGGGGTTGATCCATTCGGTGCGGACACACGAAGGATCTCTCCCAAGAAGCACCGACGATGCCAAGAATATCATTTGCCGCGTGAATCTTCTTCGTTTCGACATCGCGGAACTCAACTCCTCGATTTGGCAGAAGGTAGCAGACACACTCCGAGTGCGAAATGCATTGGTGCCCAGTCTCGGACGTTGGATCGTAGGACAGGTTACAAACATGTCCTACGAACCCAAGCAACAAAGCGGACAGACATTTCAATCGCGTTCTCTGTGTGTCATTCGCTCCTCACTTCAAATCCGAAGACCCATATCGGGACAGTCCACTTCACGAATCGCCAGAGCAGCGCCATATAATTTGGGAAATCATGGCAATGTATGCGATTCTGTCAAGACGAACTTGGTGGACGACTTGGAGAAATCGGAGTCCCTTGGAGCGTTTGTTGAATCCGCTGATATTCTTCCTCGGTGATCTCACCGGCCTCACACAGTTCCCGGTAATGTTCCAGTTGCTCTTCGGGTGAGGTTTGGGGACGGCCGTCGGGTCGATACCAACGGCGAACCCACAGTATCACTATAAATCCTCCCACCAAGAGCAGGAAGATCGCGGCCAAACCTACCACTAAGCCAAGGGAACGGAAGATTCCCATACCTGAAACCAAGCATTGTCGAAAAGATTGGATGATCGTTCATTTTTGTCGTTCGAGTCAACACGATTTCCTCGAACGCCGGAAGGCCGAGTGAGCGAACAGAACAGAGTGAAAGGTTGCTTCGCCAGACCAACCACTCGGAAGCGAGCCAAGTGAGTGAATCGTCCGAACGCACCGCTATTATAGCGCGTGCCGAACGCAAGAAAGCAGGTTTTTCTCAAGAAAGTGAGAATCTCAACCGACGAGTGCTCCTTCAGAAAGCACAACAAGATTCTCCCGGCGATCTGGGATTTTTTCCCAGGCAACCTCCGCCCTGTGAAGGGTCGATATTTGCCCAAACCTCTTTAACGTCTATGATAATGTAAACTCGCAAGACCGGCCCCATTGGCTCCTTGATTCTCACAAATTCCATGTCGCAATTATTCTTGATTCTGGCCGCTTTGAACTTCTCCGCGCTCGTCGCAGCCTTCGTCATCGGTGCGATGTCCGCCTTCGGGAGTGATCCGATGGGCGGCTATTACGTTTACCACTTCACCCTTGGGCTCTTTTCTGCCGTCGGCACTTTGCTGGTCCACTGTATCATCTTCACGTACTTTTTGGGAACGGGCCGTTGGGTCAAGGAAGTGGCTGGGGCTTACGACCTGCCGGACGAACCCCTTCCGAAGAAAACCCGAGAACTTAAACGCGTCTCGTTTCCTCCCGCCTTATTCGCCATGCTCATCGTCATCGCCGCGTCTGCTGCGGGAGCCGGAGTACAACTGCAGGCGTGGCCTTGGTACGTCCACGGAACGCTCGCAGTCTTGACTCTCGTAATCAATTTGTGGGCGTATTGGGTCGAATTCCGTTGCCTGAGCGAGAACGGCGAAGTGCTCAACCAGGTGCTCGCCGAAGTGAACCGCATTCGCGCGGAACGTGGCTTGCTCTCGAACGAAGAAGCCCTCCGCGAAGAACAGCAGAGGCTCTCGGGGATTCCAGAAGCGCCTTCGACACAAATTCAAGAATAACCAAGCATCATCTCTCCGCTTTTTCTTGAGGCCGACGCCGAAGGTTTGCAATCGCCGCACCATGAGTGTGCATTGGAAAAACCAACCTCTCGGTACGGTTGTTTCCAGGTCGCCCGTGACCTTTGCAAGCCGAAGTTCGCCTCAGACAACCGACTCACATCCCCGCAGTCGATTCGACGATGCGCTCCACAAACTCCATCCATTCCTGCAACAACAAACCGGACAGAAATACATTTCGTGTTCCGAGAGTTCCTACTCCTTAGGTGTATTCCCCGCACGGGGCTCGATGTCGCAGCGCTCGCCTGGAGTCAGGAATTTGAGCTTGCCACCGAAAGCCTCGGTCACTTCCGATCCCGCCCGGGGATTCGGTGGAATCGCTCATCGTCCCTCGAGTTGACGGGCTTGAGGCACCACGGAATCGGAATATCTGCGAGTCTTTGAGTTTGGGATTCCGTCCTACCTAATAACCCGTTTCACATCAAAGACAAGCACGGAGATAAAACCGATGGCTGGACATAAGCCTATTGAATCTAGAAAAAGCGTCATCCGATCAGGAGGTCGATACATCTTGGGAAGTGTGATTCTACTTCTATTCGTTGCCTTTTGCGCTCAACTCCATCTTTTGCTTGGGCCACCTCGCCAAACGCGGAAGCCACCGGGAGTCGCCAAAAAGGACATTCCTATTGTTGGACTCGCCTGTGCAGTCCCCGCATCGCGTGTCCCAACGTCCAAAACTCACAAGACGGTCCGAGCCGAGGGACGCAAAACTCAGAAGCCCAATCGAACCCAGAGTGAATCGCTCCCCAAAGAAGGTTTTCGAATCGGTTCCAAATTCATCAAGGTCGAGCGTTTTGATCCTTCGAGTTCCGGCCCCCATCCGGCCCTCGTGATGGTTCATGGAAGTTCTGGCCTGGCCGTCTCCGGTTTCTACTACCGCATGGCTGCGCGAACTGTGGCGAACAAGGGCTTTATCGTTTTCTTGGTTCACTACTTCGACCGGACCGGGACAAAGTCCGTCGAGAAAAAGGACGTCAATCGCAAAGATTTCCTCGCATGGAAGGAGACGATTCGCGAGGCCGTGTTGTATGCCTCCCGGCAGAAGGGAGTGCGACAGGATGGCATCGGCCTCCTGGGTGGCTCCTTGGGTGACTATCTGGCGATGTCCGTGGCAATGGACCGTGATTTGCCGGTCCGAGCCGTGGCCGAGTGGTTTGGAGGAATGCCCAAAGAATATTTTTCCCGGGTCAAGACGCTCCCGCCAACGCTCATTGTTCATGGAGACTGCGATAAGGTGGTACCCGTCGGCGAAGCTCGGCGGTTGACTCAGAAACTCGAAGAGTTGCATGTCGTCCACGAAACGCGAATCTACAAAGGCCAACGACATCTCTTTTCCACGGACCCGTTCGGCAAGGATGCCCGGGACGCCCAAAACGCGACGGTGAGGTTCTTCCAGAGGCATCTCACTCCGCCAAGGGACGTGGCCATCGCCAAAACGAAAGGCCGTCCCGAACCGGTTTCGTTCCGGGTGTTGTCGCCCTGACCTGCGCTCTCCCGCTTCCCGCGGCGGAGCCGACGGTCCGGGACCTCGAGTTCGCCCGGGTCGGCGAGCAGGTTCTCGCCCTCGACCTTTACCTCCCCCGGGACGCTGAATCC
>CAYYUU010000907.1:0-3697 GCA_964474955.1 uncultured Alcaligenaceae bacterium
CATCGACTAGTGAGTCTGAAACAGCCTTCCTTGAGATGCAAGGCAACCAAACGCATGAGCGACGCAACATCGCTCCAAGAAGCTAAAGAAAGTCCTCCAACGTGTTTTCAAACGCCCAGCAACTTATCCTTTCCGGCGTTCCTTGTAGGCTCCGGTGTCGGTGTTGACCACGACGAAATCGCCAATTTCGACGAACGGTGGAACTTGGATCTCGATGCCCGTTTCGAGAGTCGCGGGTTTCGTCTGGGCGGCCGCGGTTGCTCCTTTGATGGCGGGCTCGGTGTGTGTGACTTCGAGTTCGACGGTGGCAGGCAATTCGACACTCAACGGCGTGCTTTCGTGGAACGTAACCTGGACCTCGTCGTTTTCCTTCAAGTAGCCCATCAGGGAGCCAACGGTGTCTTCCGAAAGCTCGATTTGCTCGAACGTCTCGCTGTCCATGAAGACGTAATTGTCGCCATCCTTGTAGCTATATGTCATCGGTCGCTTGTCGAGGAAGGCGGTCTCGACCTTGCTGTCGGGGTGGACACGTTCCCAGTTCACCAAACCCGTCTTGAGGTTCTTCAGGCGGAGCCGCAATTTCGCGGGCAAGTTGCCCGGCGTCCGGAGTTCATAATCGACCACCAGACACAACTCCCCACCCTCAATGATGACCATGCCTTTCCGCACGTCTCGGTACAGTGTTGCGGCCATGGAAATGAGTTCCTTTGTCGAAAAGAGGCTTACAAATCGTGTTTCTCGGCAACAGCGCCGTTTCTTGGTAGGTCAATCGGAAAGGATCCGATCGGAACGAGAAGACTGAATATTTTATTACTTTACGGACCAGATCGGTCAACGTCATGTTCGGGAGGTTCGTGTCGAGAGACGTCGTCGGTGGGAAGATGGATGGTGAACTTGGTTCCACGCCCGGCCTCGCTCTCGACGAAGATCGTGCCCTTGTGGGCTTCGATGATTCGTTTCGTCGTCGGCAATCCGAGACCGCTTCCGCCTTGTTTGGTCGAGAAGAATGGCTCGAAGATTTTCCCGAGGGTTTCGAGTCCCATGCCCTTGCCCGTGTCGATCAAGTGAAGGGCAAGCATCGGAACGGTGGCCAGAGTCGTCTCGTCCACGTCGACTTCTGTGGCAGGCTTCGCGGGCTCGATGGTCGCCTGGATGGTGAGTTTACCACCCTCGGGCATGGCCTGTTCGGCG
The DNA here is from genome assembly GCA_964474955.1 of uncultured Alcaligenaceae bacterium. Classification (GTDB taxonomy): domain Bacteria; phylum Planctomycetota; class Planctomycetia; order Gemmatales; family Gemmataceae; genus CAYRFQ01. Next base: position 1,192 of record CAYYUU010000907.1, read on the forward strand.
TTGAGCATCAGGTTCAGAAGGGCCTGCCGGAAGAGATCTTCGTCGAGCGGCACGTGCGGGAGGTCGGCGGACAGATAAGAAGTGATTTGGATGTTGGCCGCGTCGGCCGTCGGGCCAAAGAAATCGATCATGTCCTCGACGATCTTGTTCAGGTCGGTCGGGACGAGGTTGAGGTCCTTGATGCGAGCGAATCGGAGGAAATCGTTCGAAACGTCGACGAGGTGTTGGCACTGGGATTGGAGCTTCAACACGCGTGTCAGCGCTCGCCGCTCGCGTTGGTTTTCCGGCTCGGCGAAGTCTTCCGCCAACAGCTGGAGATTCAATCCCAGCGTCCCGAGATGGTTTTTGATTTCGTGGATGAACCCGCCTGCCATCTCGGCCAATTCCGCGTCGTGATGGCTCATCGTTTCCTACCGGTTTTCGTTGGCTCTTTCGTTATTCCATTTTGATTTGGAGGGCGTCTTCCACCAACCCGAAGCGCGAGCGAAGAACGGAGAAGAGGAACAGAGAAAGGGAGGGAAGCACTCTCGTTCATGGGCAGTTTGCCCAGGCTATGGTGAACTTAGCCGAAGGCCAAAGAACAAAAGCCCACGGGTTTTTCTCGTTTTCCCTTCCACCTTCCACCTTCCTGTTACCCTTCTTTTGTTTGGTCTCGCATGAGGGCCTTGCGGGAAAGTTTGACGCGGTCCTGGTCGTCGATGGCAATGACCTTGACGCGGATCTTGTCGCCGATCTTCACGACGCTATCGACTCGCTCGACGTACTTGTCGTCGAGTTCGCTGATGTGGCAAAGGCCATCGCGACCGGGCAAGATTTCGATGAACGCTCCAAAATCCTTGATCGAAGTGACTCGGCCTTCGTAAACCTTGCCGACCTTGACCTCTTCGGTGAGGGCTTGGACGCGGAGCATGGCTGCTTCGGCACCTTCGGCGTTGTCGTGACTGACGTGCACGGTGCCATCGTCGTCGATGTCGATGTTGGCGCCGGTATCTTCCTGGATGGCCTTGATCGTCTTGCCCCCCGGCCCGATCAACAAGCCGATCTTTTGCGGGTTGATCTTTGTGGTCAGCAAGCGAGGGGCTCGTTTGTTCGGCTCGTTCCTCGGAAACCGAAGTGTCATCACGATATGTTTGAGGATCTCGCGGCGTGCGTCGTAGGCCTGATCGAGAGTTTCGCGAATGATCTGCTCGGTAATTCCGCCGATCTTCAGGTCGAGTTGAATTCCGGTGATGCCGCGAATTGTCCCGGCGACCTTGAAGTCCATGTCGCCGTAATGGTCTTCCTCGCCCATGATGTCGGTGAGCAACAAATACCGCTCGCCTTCCTTGACCAGGCCGATCGAAATTCCGGCGACTGGGTCGGTGATCGGAACGCCCGCGTCCATCATCGAGAGAGTGCCGCCGCACACACTCGCCATGCTGCTCGACCCGTTCGACTCGAGAATGTCCGAGACGACGCGAATGGTGTAGGGGAACTTGTCCGGTGGTGGGATGACCGGTTTGAGGCTCCGTTCGGCGAGGGCGCCGTGACCGATTTCTCGGCGACCGGGTCCGCGAATGGGTCGACACTCTCCGACGCTGAAAGGCGGAAAGTTGTAGTCGAGCATGAATTTCTTGCTGTATTCTTCGCCGAGCGAATCGACCTTTTGCTCGTCCCCTGAGGTCCCGAGCGTCGTCGTCACGAGGGCTTGGGTTTCGCCTCGCTGGAAGACCGCTGATCCGTGTGTTCGCGGAAGGATGTCGACTTCGCAATAAATGTCGCGCAGGTCCTTCGGCCCTCGACCGTCCTGGCGTGTCCCGTCGAGGATCATCTCGCGGACGATCGATTCTTCGAGGTGGGAAAAGGCCTGGGCCACTCGCTCGGGTGGGTGCTCGGGTTCGTCGATTCCCTCGGGGCAATATTCCGCGACGATCTGGTCACGGAGTTCCTCGACGGCGGCGGCTCGCTCGGCCTTCCCCGGAGTCATCTTGCGTTGCCGCATTTCCTGGCCGTACCTCTCACGGAAGACGGAAATGAGAGGATTCGGTTCGGATTCAGGGGGGAACTCTTTCGGCTCGAGTCCCATTTCGTTTCGAAGTTGTTCGACGAGTTCGATGATCTTGACGATCGATTCGTGAGCAAACACGATGGCCTCGACCATCTTGTCTTCGGGCATCTCCCGCGAGAACCCTTCGATCATGGTCACGGCGTCCTTGGTGCCGGAAACGATCAAGTCGAGTTCGCTCTCTTCCAGTTGCTGGTGTGTGGGCATCAAGACGAATTCGCCATTGACTCGACCGACACGGATTGAACCGGTTGGTTGTAGCAGTGGGATGTGGGAGACGTGCAGAGCCGCGCTGGCTCCGATCATACACAACGTATCTGGATCGTTTTCGCGATCGGCGGACAGCGTCATGCCCATGATTTGGACTTCGTTGATGTAGTCCTTGGGAAACAGGGGACGTAGCGGACGGTCGATTAGCCGAGAAGTTAGAATCTCTTTGGTGCTCGGCTTCCCTTCCCGCTT
>CAYYUU010000908.1:0-827 GCA_964474955.1 uncultured Alcaligenaceae bacterium
AGGCGTCCTTGCCCCCGAATAGTCTTCGGAAGCCGCGCAGTGGTTCCTCCCTTGGGGCGACAAATCTTAGCCGTGGCCTCACGCCCACGGAATGGGGAGAGTTCTCCCGCCCAGTGGCCTGACGGCCGCGGCTAAGATTTGTCGCCCCAAAGGAGGAAACACTGCGCGGCTTCCGAAAACTCTTCGGAGGCAACGAACCCTAATTCTGGCTCGCTCCTTGGTTGGCCCAATCCATGGCGAACTGTCGCATTTGGTCTTTGGACCGTTGTTGGGCTTGCTTGAGTTCGGCGAGAGATTCTTCGACGAGCCGCTGGTGATCCTCGTGCGACAACTGGTTGCGAATCACCTTCGTCGAAATCAACGTCGCCAGGTCTCCGGCTTGGTTGATGACTTCCTGGAGGATCTGGTCTTTGGCCGTCTTGATTTCGCGCCGGAGGCGTTCGCGTTCGGCGCCGATTTCGGCCTCGGCGTCGGACTTCATCTTGGCCTTGAGGGCCTCGGCGTCGCGGCGGGCCTCCTCCATCATGTGGACGACTTCTTTATTCTTGCGATCCAGTTCGGCCTGGAATTCTTGTTGCTTCTTGTCGATCTCGGCCTGTAGCGTTTCGGCCCGCTGCATGGCGTCGGCGATCTTGGCCTCGCGTTGCTGGAGCTGCCCGAGGATGACCGGCCAGGCATACTTCTGCAAAATAAAGAACATGGCCAGAAAGACGATCAACGTCCAGACGGTCAGGTCCGCCGCCCACCGGAGCGGATTTTCATCGTGCACTGCGTGTGCGTCGTGTCCGTCTTTCTTGGCGTGTTCCCCTTCCTTTTTCGTTCCGTGG
>CAYYUU010000908.1:837-3697 GCA_964474955.1 uncultured Alcaligenaceae bacterium
GTGTCTTTTTTTTTGGCCTTTTTCTTTTTTTTTTTTGGGTCGGGGGTCCCCCCTCGGTTCCCCCCCCACGACCGGACTCGTCACGGGACAAGCGAGGTAGGCAAAGCACAGCGCAAGAACGGCGTAGCGTAGACGAAGAATCATGAACCACCTCCCGGTCTGTATCGGGGGCAAAGGGATGCCGGTCGCGCCGAACGCGCGACCGGCTCGATCTCGAGGCGTTTTAGCTCGCCCCACCGATACCAACAGCAAGCAGCACGACGAGGATGGCAAACAGGGTCGCTCCTTCGAGGAGGGCCGCGACGATGATCATACCGCCGTTGATCGTTCCCGCCGTCTCCGGTTGGCGAGACATGCTCTCGAAGGCCGCAGAACCAATCTTCCCGAAGCCATAACCAGCACCGATGATGATGGCACCCAAGCCGACTCCCATACCGATACCCGACCCAGCCACAGTAATCGAGACACTCATCTCATCTTTTTTCTTGGCGGCTTCCTGAGCCATGGCGGGCGCCGCACAAAGGAAAAGAGTCACCAAAGCCAAGCCCAAAACTTTCACAAATTTCATTGTCGGAATCACTCCTGGGTAGTTTGTGGGAGCCGAACGGACACAACCGCCAGGCGTTCTCACGAGGTCAAAAGGTCGCTTATACAAATTCGAAACGTCGTTTTCTTCTGCAAATGTTCAAATCAGCTCGTCGCACCCTCCACCGTCGAATGTCTGTGCGCCAAAGTTAGTGCGACGGGTTCGTTTGCAGTCCAATGTAAATGGCCGTCAGGTATGTGAAGATATATGCCTGGAGGAACGCAACGAACAGTTCCAAAAAGCTAATCGCCAAGACCCCAAGCACACTCGCAACCGTGATGCCGATTCGCAATCCGAGGCCCAAGTTCGCGGCCGTCGCGATGAAGTACAACTCGGTCGTCTGGACGAGGTGACCGGCAAACAAGTTGGCGTACAAACGAATGGCCTACACGCTGCTTTTGATGATCGGCCCAATGATGACTTCGAGGAAAAAGAGCAATGGCTTCACGGCCAGGGAGAGGACGAAGGGCATCTCCATCGGCGGCCAAAGACTTTGCAAGTACCCCACGAAACCTTTGTTGTAAACACCCAAACCGTGTTGAACAACGAAGCTCATCAAGGCCAGCGCTGCCGTTGCGTAGATGCTCGCCGTCGGAGAACCTAACAGGGGGACCAAACCGAATAAGTTACAAAGCAAAATGAACAAGAAGATCGTCCAGAGGAACGGCACCGCCTGGTCCATAATTTTGACCGGATCATCGTGGTGATGATCGTGGCCGTGACCGTCGTGATCATGCTCACCGTGGCCGTGTCCTTCTTCGCCGTGCGCGCCTTGGCTGAGCCCACCTTCCCCAACGATGGCCGGCCGGGCGATCTTGTCACGAACGAACGTCAATAACTCTTCGAAGAAATTCCACCACAGCCCTTTCGGTGGCTGCCCCGTTGCAATTCGCCTCGCCAGTGGGACGTAAATGGCGATGATCACGACGGCCACGAGGACTTCAATGATCATGTATCGGGTCAAGGCAAACGGGATCCCGTACTCGCGCAAACTGAGCAACGGAATCGAAAGACCTTCTTCCCCAAACAGGTGGGTGAACAGAGGATACTCCGGCTTGTAAGGGCTCGTCGTGTCGAGAACGTGCCCCATTGCAGTATGCGCCATGATTCTTTTCCTGTTCTCGTCTGTCCCGAAGGTTTCGTTTTCACGCTCAGGACGTTCCACCTTGATCGATCGGTTGGGCAACGCCATTGCCCGCGGAATCTTCGCTCTGAGGAAAATTCGTCATATTCGCTTTGTCTTGTGGTGGAGTATTCCTCGACGTCGCAACCGTCAAGGGAATAAGGCCGGTCCCAACCAGAATGCATACTTCGAGGAACAACGTCGTCAGGTAGAAAAAACTGACCCACAGTAAGAACGGGCGAAGGTGCAGCTTAAAATAGGGGTGCAAAAACACCAACGAAATCGCCACGCCAAGGACGACAAACATGCGAACGGCCACGCCACCAAACACGGCCTGGAATAGGTGGAGTGGCGATTGGTGAGCACTCCAAGAGAGCCAGAGAATTGTGGCAAGGGCCGGGAGGGCACACAAGACACTCGCGACTGAGGCGAGCATCCACTGTGTTTGATATTGCTGCGGCCAAGCAATGGAAGCCATCGCGAGCGCGGCTCCCCACAAAAAAATCAAACCACCAATAAACCACCCGGAACGACGAATCACTGCGAACCCTGCTGCTTCTCTTTTCTATCTACCTACGTTTCCGATTTCTATTTTGTTATTGGCCTAAACAAACCAAACAAAGTTTTAGTTTATCCGTTGGACCCTTTGTTTTCTGGAGACGTTTGTCCGTTTTCCGGGAAAGCCGCGTCCGGCTGGCGTTCGTCTTGGTTTGAGGTGGGACGTTCGCGATCTTTCTCGCTGGAAGATGGTTGGCTCTCGTCGAGTTTGTTGACGAAAGTCGTTATGTGGTAGAGCCCACCAATAAAGCCAAGCACAAGGCCAATCGTCACCCCCCAGAAACCCCACTGAAAATAGTAATCCAAGAAGGCACCCAACGCAGCTGGGACCACCATCTCAAGGCCAACCTGGGAAAGAGAATAGTAAAGGCCAGGAGTTGATTTTTTCGACATCGTGACCTTACCCGTGGGCGATGTGGAAGGTTCCGTCGTGGGAATGGTGAAATTGGAAATTAGAACTTGACTTGAGGAATGTCTCAAAACTTCCCAAGCAAGCCCGCATTCCAAACTTTTTGCCCACCTTACCTCTTCTTGGCCTAGCGGAGTCATTGTGCGAGGGAAAGGAAGAAAGTCAACGGTCTTTGTGAATCTTT
>CAYYUU010000909.1:0-3696 GCA_964474955.1 uncultured Alcaligenaceae bacterium
TATTTTGTACTTTGCAATAGCTTCCTCGTACTTCGGCCGCTCTGCCAGTGCCAAGCCCCAATAGTAGTAAGCAGTTGCATACTCGTGATCAAGATGTGTGGCCTTGTTGTACTTTGCGATGGCATAGTCGTACTTCTTCTGTTCATAGAGCGCAGCACCCCAGGCGTTGTAGGCTACCGCACTCCGCGGTCGGATTGCCAACGCTGCTTGGAAGTGAGCGGCCCGAATCCTGGGGTCCTCAGAGAAACTTGCCAAAACAAAATGTAACCAGAAGTCCCCAGGATATTGCCCCAAAGCCCGGTTGAGGAATGAGTCAGGAGCTAACTCAACCGACATCATGCGTAATGCTAACGAACCCAAAATTTGGGGTGACTGCTGAGACACGTTCACTTCATCAGCCAGTTGCTGAAGCTCGACTTTGGTCAGGCGGACCTTGCGAAGGCGGTTACGCAAGGGGTCTGGGTCGGCCCTTCGAGTAACTTGAAGGATCTCTGGTTGAAGTGCTCTGTCTTTCACAAGTTCGTACGTGAAAGTAGATGCCCAATCGTCCAGGGCAGCAACCAGAGCCAGATAGATGGGCGAGATCTGGATACGTTGAGCCAGTTTCTCCAAGTCACCGTTCCGAAAATCATACTTGAGAGCGAGAAACGCTTTTTCGTATTCCGGCGCTGCCTTCCACGGCTGGTATTGGCCGTCAACTAGTGCAGCCGCATCCTGACGGATCTTGTCCAGCTTTCGAACGAATGCCCAATTTTCGCGTTCCTCGGTACGCTCATCGTCGAGTATCTTTTGCCACCTTCGCAGTCTCCGCTCCGTTTCGACTCTCAAGGGTTCTGGCTCGGTTTCTTTTAATGCCTTGGCTCGCGCGAGTGCCTCCTCCGCTTCCTTTAACAAAACTTCGCCGGGCTCAGGATTACTGAGCAGGCTGTAAACGTCCTTACTTCCCAAGAGCCCGTACAGCTCTTGATACTTCGCTTGGACCATATCCAGTGCTTTATTGATCCCGTCGTTGCGTCGTTCTTGTCGGAACTGATTCCGTTGCTGCGTCGTCCGGTACCAGAAGAAGACGCCACCCACACCAAAGATCATCAGGAAGACCATCACACCCAAGACCAGTTGTACCCGGCGTCGGCGTCTCTCCTCCTGGGCTTTCACCTCTGCTTCTCGTTTCCGTATCTCGGCCTGCTTGAGTCGTTGTTGGACCGACTCCAGATATCTCGTGACTCGTTCGGCGACGTCGCTCCCATCTCGCGGTCGATCTTCGACGTTGGGAGCCAAACAAGCTCGACACAACTCGATGATCTCTTCGTCCGCCCCGCATTGGTCCAACAGGGTCGACGCTTCGGTCAGGTCTCCTTCCTTGACCTGGCGAATCAGAGCCTCACGACCTTTGGCCTGGAAAGGTGGGGTTCCGGTTAGGATGACGCATAAAATGGCTCCCAATCCGAACACATCACATCGTTCGTCGAGTGCCTTGTTCTCTCCTCGTCCCTGCTCCGGAGCCATGAACCGAAGCGTCCCCATCACATCTCCAGGATTCGAGAGAGAACGTCGAAGTTCCAAAGGATCGTCGTATTCGGGCGGAGGTGGATAGTCGACCGCGTGAAGAGGCGTTCGTTGGGTCACCTCCGTCATCGCGGATGAGACCGGGGACGTTTCCAGAGTGGCACCATCACTCTGGTCTGCGTCGTTGACGAACTTGGCGAGTCCCCAATCCATGACCTGAACTTCGCCAAACTCACCGACCATGATGTTTGCTGGCTTGAGGTCGCGATGGATGACTCCTCGACGATGGGCAAAACCCAACGTTTGACAAATCTGTTCGAAGATGCCCAGAAACCGCGGTAACTCTTCACTGGGGTGGTTGCGATTGTCGAGCAACTCATCGAGCGTGGTCCCTTCGACGAGTTTCATGCCAAAGTAAGGAAGGCCGTCTTCCAGTTGGCCCAGGTCATGAATGGGAGGGATACCAGGGTGTTGTAATTGGCCAGTTATCCGAGTCTCCCGAAGAAACAACGCTCGCAACTTCGGATTGGCCGCCACGTGCGGACGCATGATCTTGACGGCCAACGTCCGGTCCATCTCCGGATCATACGAGCGCAACACCGCCCCCATACCACCTTCGGCGAGGAGTTCGAGGTTCTGAAACCGGCCGGCCTTCGGTGGCACGAACGAAGGTAATGTGGACTCGGAGGAAGTCTCGGTCGTAATGGCTGGAGGCGACTCGTTTTTGTGAAGATTGGTGGTCGAGACCTCACTTTGAACCGCAGGTGAAGAGTCATCGGCTTCGGGTTGGGAGGGCCCTTGGAGTTGTCGGACAAAGTGAAGCGGATCTTTTGGCAAGACTCGATTCTGGCTTCCATAATCCGCCGCAAGGAGAGTTTGAACGGCCTGAAAAACCTCGGGGTTCTCACGACTCAGTTGTGCAAGGAAGTTTTCGAGCGGTTGGCCCTGCAATTCCCAGGCCTTGCTGAAGGCTGACCAGACTACGAACTCCCAATCACTCGTTGGTTGGTTCTCTGGAGATTGATTGGAGTCAACGGGAGTTTCGCTGGAAGAGTCCGGTCGCCGACTCTGCTGCGACTGGCGATCGTTCTGTGGGACGGAATCGTGCAGGTCGGAGGATTCTTGCAGTTTTCCCTCGACCTCTTGGGCTACTTCGGGGGCCCAGGATCGAAGTTGTTCCAGGAACGCTGCCCGCGCTTCGGCGGGTAAAGCAAGATAGCGTTGGTGGGCCTGGTTGACTTGTTGCTCGAACTCGGGCGTCATGAACGTTTCCCTTCCTCGGACGGAATGATCGCACCAAAGGACTCAGAAAGGGCCGAAAAGCAAAAACCTGGGAGCTTGTGGGAGTTTGGCAAATTGTAGTAAAATTTCCAGAATTTTGCTGTCAAAAATGGGTTCCCAACGAACATCCGCATCTCTGAGGTGAGCAGGGTAATCCTGTCTTCCATGGCTCGGCCCAGAATGAGTTTGGTGCAACATTGGATGCCTTGGTAAACTCTTTTCGAGGATGCCGGAACAAGAACTTGAAAACTGGTTTGTTAATGGACATCGTCGATGGTGGTTGAACATACCCGAGAAGTACGGAACCTTAGTGATGACGGATGATGGAGAAATCTCTGTGCTCTTGCAACGAGCACAGCAAGGCAACGAGCACGCAGCAAATGCGTTGTTTTTGCTCGTCGAAGAACAACTCAAAGCGATAACGAATAAACGTATTCAAGCTATCGCGCCACAGATGGATGTCACTTGTACGGGATTGGTGGATGAAGCATTCTGCAAACTCGTCGGGGACGATAAAACAACTTGGAATCCGGGTGAACGAGGCAAATTCTTTGGTTACGCTGCGAAGAAAATCGAAGACTTGCTCGTCCAAAAGATCCGAAGCGAGAGTGCCAAAAAAAGAGGTGGGCAAGATTGGAATCAGGTGGACCTGGAAGCCGAGTACCTTGAGGACAAGGCGAAATCGAAAGATCAGAATGCCGAGATTTTCCTTGAGCTAAAAGGCGTCTTGGAGAATTTCAGTCGATTCGCCGAGAAGGAGGCCGCAATCTTTCGAATCCGATATTTTCTTGGTTGCACTTTTGAAGAGATCGCTGAGATTCTCGAGATCTCGCACACGGAAGCCTATCGAGGGTACCAAAAGGCACAACTGAGGTTGCACCAAGCGCTCATAGACTACCAGAACGAATT
>CAYYUU010000910.1:0-3694 GCA_964474955.1 uncultured Alcaligenaceae bacterium
GACTGAGATCCGCTTTTCGACCCGCAAAACATCGAGTTTTGGGCAACCGGAAGCATCTCGGATCGATTTCGTAGTCTCAACACCACCCGAACCCAAGAGAGCGAATTTTTCGAAAAGCGAGGAGAGCCCAGGCCGAAGCGACATCTACAAAATTTCGTCAGCGGCGTCGCTAAAGTGTCCTTTGTTGGTAAATTGCCAAACTTCTCTCGGCCATCAACCGCTTATCAAACTCCCGGCACGCCCGTTCTCTGGCTTGCCGTGCCAGGCGTTCTCGTAACCCCGACTCCTGGAGCAAGCGATTCGCTGCTTCCGCAAATGCTTGTGGGTCATCAATGGCAACCGTGAGACCGCTCTCCCCGTGTCGACTAACCCACGGCACCCCACTGCCCGCGATGTTCGTGTTGATGACCGGACAGCCGCTGGCCATGGCCTCGATCTGGACAAACCCAAAGGCTTCGCTACGGGCGTTACTCGGGAACCACAACGCCGTTGCCGCTTGGTAGGCTCCCAGCAGTTCGTCCTGGCTAATTCGACCGAGCCAAACCACGCGGTCGGCCACACCTTCCTGTTTCGCCAGGGCTTGCAATGACTCCTTGAGAGGCCCTTCGCCAACGATCAACAGCTTGCCCGGCACCTGGGCTAACGCTTTGATCCCGTTTTCGAGACCCTTGTAATAAACCAATCGACCCACCGACAACCACAACGGTTCTCCGTGAGTTTCGACGAACCGTCGGGCGTGCAACCGAACCTGTTCGGAGGGCTTCAAGAACGATTCGAGGTTGATCCCAAAGGGTAAGATGTGGACCTTTCGCTGGTACGCTCGCAACAGTTCCGAACCCGTCGGATAAAGGGGCGAAGAAGCGAGAATGGCGTTTGCCTTTCGAAAGACAATGTGTTCAAACGGTCGGATAAGTCGGCTGAGTAATTTTTGTCGGACGACGTCGCAGTGGTGGGTTATGACGACGGGGCAAGGTGGGACGATGGCAGCCAAGGCAAGAAGCATGGTAGGGTTGGGGACATGCAAGTGGATGACGTCGGGCTTGTCCCTGAGCGCTTTCCACAATTCCGGCAATAACTTCGCACACACATCGAAGCGGGCCAACGATGCCTGGCGCCCGACCCGGTACACCTTGACGCCACCCTCTCGGTCATGCGACGTCGGGGTCGAGCCCAGGAGACGGAACGTGATGTCCTCGCCTCGCGAATTCTGGTGGTTCACGCACATCACCGAGACGTCTGCCCCGAGCGCTCGCTGGGCTTGGGCCAAAGTCTCAAGGTGTGTTTCGATTCCACCAGTCGCGGGAGGATAGAACTTTCCAAGGTGGAGCACACGCAGGGGCTTGACCGCCCGTTCCCCGCAGAATTTCTCTGGGCCTTCCAAATCCGTCTGACGAGTTGGCGTCATCAACATCCACAAATCCGCCTTTGTTACCCCGAAGAATTCGCCAACCAGCGAACCCACAAAATCGTTAAAGATTACCGCCACTCCGGACCGATACTGCTAAGGGGCACATCTTCGATCGCCGTCTGTCGGCATGCTAGAGTGGGATTCCGATCATGAAAAAGAACTGTCTGTTCTTTTGCTTCCTCTGCTGCGTCTTGTTCACCGGATGTACGTGGTATCCATACGCCCAGAGAAATTTCTTCATCTCTGTCGTCGAACCCTGGAACGACCACAAACAGAAGTTGCAATTTCGCAAGATGGCCAAGGAAGCGTGGCGAGAGGTCGAATCCCAAAGTCCTGAAGTCTTATCCAAGGCCTACCGCAAGGGCTTTGAAGAAGGTTTTGTGGATTACCTGTTTTATGGAGGCAATGGCGAGCCGCCTGCCGTCCCACCTTGGATCTATCGAAGTACCCACTACGACACACCCCAAGGGCCGCAGGCCATTCAGGATTGGTTCGCTGGATTTCGCCACGGATCGAAGGTCGCGATCCAGTCAGGGGTCCGAAACTACATCGTCGATCCGATTGCGTTGCCGCCTTACGTAGAGCGGTCGAGTCAACTCGTTGGATCACCGAATGCAGGCTCCCAAAGGTCGGCGTCTCCACCTCCAGCAGTTCTCGGCCCGGAACCAGTTGAGATGTTGCCTTTGCCGCAACCTGATTTTCCCGAGGCACCTTTACCGCGAGCACCTTTGCCCCAATCGCCCTATTCGCAATCGAACGTGCCACCGATTCCCGGACCATTCGTGGCGCCGAGGGTAAAGTAGCAGGCACACTCTGTGCTGTAGTCTTTTGTTTGTTTTTATGTTGGAGTGCGGCGGCTCGACGTCGCCTTGGTAGTTTCTTTTTCCTCGCTTGCGCTTCGGATTGGTGTGGTTTGCTTTGTCTTCCATTCGTGGCGTCGTCAAACTCGCCCACTCCAACGGAAAACCGGACAAGATATTCGAAATCCCCGAAAACGGCGTTGGGCAACAGATCAGGGAAACGGAGTCCTCATGAATTCCAGCACTCGACATTTGCAGAGGATTGCCAACCTCGGGCTCCGAAAGCTCCTCGGCTATGCAGGTGCGTTGACGTTGGTCCTTTTCCTCTCTGGTTGTGCCGCCGTCACGAACCCTGTCGCCGACGGCATTCCCGTGCGGAAGCTGCCACCGCAGTACCTGGCGATCCCCATCGAGGAGACCACAAAACTTCCGGTTTTCCTGCTCGGACAAGAGCCACCGGAGTCTTACTTGGTCGGGCCAGGCGACACGTTAGCCATTTACGTCTTTGGCGTCACGGGAGACCCGGCCCAGCTACCTCCGGTCGCCATCGAAGGGAAAAATCTCACGAAGCCGGCTCTGGGATACCCCTATCCCGTCCGAGCTGACGGGACTTTGAAATTACCGAAGCTCGATGCCTTCAAAGTCACCGGCAAGACGTTGACGCAGATCGAGGAAGAAATCACCCAAGCGTACCTCAAGGCCGACATCCTGAAAAAGGGAAACATCAACGTGAACGTCGACCTTCTCAAAGCCCGGGAGGAACGAATCATCGTCATCCGCGAAGACGCCGGTGCGTTGTCCGTCAGTCCAACCGGAATCATCGGCAACTCGAGCAGCGGCCAAGGCTTTGTGATCAACCTCCCCGCTTACGAGAACGATGTCCTCCACGCGTTGGCTCTCACCGGCGGGCTACCCGGACTCGACGCTCGGGAGGAGGTCATCATCCAGCGTGGATATCTTGGTGAAGGCGAAGACCCCAACGCCATTCTCGACGCGATGCGAATGTGTCAACACGGGGCGCGAGGTTTGATAAACCCGAACGTCCGCAAGGACATCGAAGTCACCAGAATTCCACTTCGGCTCAACCCTGGGGAAAGGATTCCGTTCAAGCGAAGAGACGTCATTCTCAAGACCGGAGACGTCGTGTTCATTGGGACTCGAAGGACCGAAGTATTCTATACGGGAGGTCTCCTGGCCCCCCGACAACTCCCCTTGCCGCGTGACTTCGATCTGCGCGTCGTCGAAGCCGTCGCCGTCGCAGGTGGTCCGCTCTTCAACGGCCTGATCACTCAGAACAACTTGGCCGGGAACGTCACGCAACTGGGCATCGGTTCGCCAAACCCAACCCTCGTAATCGTCTTGCGAAAGACGCAGGGGCGAGGCCAAATTCCGATCAAGGTCGACCTCGCTCGGGCAGCTCGATATCCTCGCGAGAACATCATCATCAAACCGGGTGACGTCCTGATATTGCAAGAAACTGTTGACC
>CAYYUU010000911.1:0-3693 GCA_964474955.1 uncultured Alcaligenaceae bacterium
GGCCCGGTCGTTGCTAAACGCGTATGTCTTCAGGTCGCCAAGGTGCGTCGTGACCATCGCCCTACAATTCTTCCGATCAAGTTCGTCAAGGATCGCACGCCCAAGCGCCGCCCCTTCAGTCGGATCGGTTCCGGCCCCAAGCTCGTCAAGCAACACCAAGCTCTTGTCGTCGATCTCGCGCAGAATTGTCGCGATCCGGGAGATGTGCGAGCTAAATGTACTCAGCGATTGTTCCAGGCTTTGCTCGTCACCGATGTCGGCCATCACCTTCGTGAAGACGGGCACCAAACTTCCTTCGTTCGCCGGAATGTGCAGCCCGGCTTGGGCCATTAAACAAAGCAGCCCTGTGGTCTTTAGCGCGACGGTCTTTCCCCCGGTGTTCGGGCCAGTGATCACGAGCATATTAAAACCCGTGCCGAGACGAACATCGATCGGAACGACTTCTCGCTGTAAGAATTCTTTTCCGTCGCTGTCGTGGAGTTTGCCGGAGCGGGCTTCTTCGCGGAAGAGGTGTTGGAGGAGGGGATGTCGGGCAGAGCGGAGCCAAAGGCGGCCTTCGTTGTTGACGTCTGGTTTGGCCATTCGAAAGTCGCGACTGAAGCGAGCTTTGGAGTGAAGGAAATCGAGTTTGGCCATCGCGTCGATCGCATACGTCAGCGGTTTGGCCACCTTCCCAACGTCCGAACTCAGTTTCCGCAATATGCGTTTCCTGGCCCGGTCTTCCTCTCCTTTGAGAATCGTTCGCTCGGCGCTCAGACTCGCCACCGCGGTGGGCTCGATGAAGACCGTCTCGCCCGTGCTGCTCGTCCGATGAATGACTCCCGGAACTTTTTGGCGGTGATTCACGGCCACGGGTAACACGTAATGGTCGCCGCTCACCGTTGCATTTGGATATCGCAGGATTCGCCGAAGTTCTGGATTTTGCAGCAACTTCCGAATTTCCGCTTGAACTCGTTCATCGAGCGTTGCTAGCTTCTGTCGGATTTGCGACAACTCCCGACTCGCTCCGTCGAGCAAGTGCCCCCGGTGGTCGATACAACCGGAAATGTTCTTCGCGACGACGCCAAGATCTTCGACGGGCGAGAGCAAGTCGATCAGCCCCTGGAACCGTTCGCCCAGCCGCATCCGGTATCGAAACATGTGACCGGTACACATCAGCGCTTCGGCAACTTCCAACAATTGGTCGGCGGTCAACATTGCCCCGATGCCTGCCCGGCGAACGAGCAGACGCACATCACGCAAGCCCCCAAATGGCGGCGAGAGGCCTTCGCCCAGAGCGTTGACCATTTGCGTCACGAGTTCTTGCTCTTGACGAATTTGCTTGTAGTCGGTTTTCGGTTCGAGTTGATTGGCCAGTTCTTTCCCGAGCGACGAAGCCGCATAGCTCGCGACTAATTCTCGGACCTTGGGAAATTCCAGCAATTCGAGAGTATGGGAGTCCATAATTCCGTTTCGGTAAGGCGGGCCAAAACACTGGCCGCTATGATTGTGAGCACACAACTCGGAAACGGCCATACCAATTTATTTTAGACGAGCCAGGGCCGTCTACCCAAGGCCCTGTTACAAATCAGACGAGTTTTGATGAGATTGGGTTCGGGGACTTTCCGAACAAGAGGCAACGACTTTGTTCTCTCCGACGGGTCGTTGACAAACCTCCGCAGAACGCACACCACGTGGATTGGGCTCTGGGTGGAACATGTGTCGCAGCTTCGGTGGAACGTCCCGGAGCGTATCGAAGGACGTGCCATGAAAACAGACTTTCAGAGACATGGCGAGGCCCGCGTGGACCTACTCCGACAAAAGCTGACAACAGTAAATTTCGCGTTACCCGAGCGCAATTGGCTTTCGCGAGAAGTTGAAGCAAATCCGGTCGATATGAATCATCCTGACAGGACGAAGAAATGAAGGACTCCGCCGTCAATCAATCTTTCAAATCCAGCTGGGCCGCTTTGGAACAGATCGTCTGAGTGACTTCGGTCAAATACGATTTGATTTCATCGACGCGGTGCATCCGCAATACGGACCTCGCGATGTCCTGGGCCAAATCAAGATCCGTCGAAAGCAGCAACTCTTTGAGAGTCGGCACGAACGCCGGGCTCATGCTGAAACGCCGCAGTCCCATTCCAAAGAGCGGCAAGAAACATCGCGGTCGCCCAGCCATCTCGCCACAGACCGAGACGGGTTTGTTGTGCTCGTTGCATGCCTTGATGATGTGGTGAAGGATTTTCAAAATGGCGGGACTGAACGGCTCGCAAAGATGCGCGACCTTGGGATTGTCGCGGTCGGCGGCCATGATGTACTGGATCAAGTCGTTGGAGCCGACACTCACGAAATCGATTTCGGGCAGCAACGTGCTGATCGTGAGGGCCGCGGACGGCACCTCGATCATGATCCCGATGGGGATGTTTTTCTGGAACGGGATGCCGCGTTTTGTCATGGTCTCTTCGGCTTCGCGAACCATGTTTTTCAAGTGCAACACTTCTTCGAATGTGCTCACCATCGGAAAGAGCAGCTGCACGTCGCCGTAGAGCCCGGCCCGCAAGATGGCCCGCAGTTGGGTTTGGAAGAGTTCCGGATGCGTCAGCGTCATTCGGATACTTCGCCAGCCCATGAATGGATTCGTTTCGCGGACTTCGCCAAGGTATGGGACGTGTTTATCTCCGCCCAGGTCGAGCGTCCGAATCGTCACGCAGCGGTTCGGCGATGCCTCGATGACCCCGAGGTAGACGCCGAGTTGTTCTTCCTCGTCGGGAACGCTCGGATGCGCCAGGAACAGAAATTCCGTGCGGTACAGGCCAACCCCACTCGCCCCGACCTTCGTTGCCGAATCGGCATCGTGAGGATTGTTGACGTTGGCGAGCAACTCGACGCGGGTCCCATCGGCGGAGATCGGATCCTGGTCTCGGTTCTCGATCAGCCGGTCCCGCGTGTTGACGTATTCTCGCTGGAGTTTGCGATAGGCCGATTCGACCTCTGGTCCGGGATGGATATAGACGTGACCTTCACGCCCATCGACGGCGATCATGTCATTGGTGGTGATTTCGTCCATGATTCCGAGAAGCCCGGACACCGCGGGAATCCCGAGGGCACGCGAAAGGATCGCGGCGTGTCCGGACGGACCTCCTGTCTCAGTCATTATGCCGGCCACGTTCATCCGATTGAGCATCATGGCTTGCGACGGCAGGATTTCGTGAGCGACAATGATGACCGCTTTGGAAGTCACCTCTTCGACGTTTTCTTCGGGGCGATTGAGGTGAATCAGGACTCGGCCAAGCACGTCGCGTAAGTCGGAAAGGCGTTCCTTCAGGTGGGCGTCTTGGATTTGGGCAAACAACTTTGAGTGTTCGTCGAGGACGTCGTAGAGAGCCGTGGACGCATCCACCCGGCGAAGAATGATGCCGGATTGAACTTTCGCCTTGAGCGTTGGGTCTTCCAGGATGAGCCGATGAGCCTGGAAGATCGCGGCTTCGGATTGTCCCACTTCTTTTTGGACTCGCACGGCGATGGCTTCGATTTCTTCGGCAGCTGCCGCGCACGCCGCTTCGAACCGACGAATTTCGTCCGTCAGTTTGGTCGACTCCAGGTAATGGATTTCCCGCCGGGCAAAGACTTGATTCACGACATATGCGGGGGCGACGGCAATCCCAGGCGAGATGGGCACTCCTGTTCTCATGATCGTACTGTACCATCGCT
>CAYYUU010000912.1:0-3691 GCA_964474955.1 uncultured Alcaligenaceae bacterium
GGTCGTCGTCGGGATGCTTTTGTTGCGTCCGGACGAGTTGGGTGCGTCGGTTTGGCAATTCGTCGGGCTTCTCGCTGGTGGGTTGTTCATCTGCGTGATCGGCGTGGCCGATGACTTTGGGCAATTGCGTGGCCGACACAAGCTCCTGGGTCAAGTCGTTGCAACTTGCATCGTGATCGGTTCGGGTGTCGTCGTGGAACAGGTACACCTGCTGGGTTGGAAGATCGATCTCGGGTTACTTTCGGTTCCGTTCACGATTTGTTTTCTGCTCGGTGCGATCAACTCGCTGAATCTGCTAGACGGTATGGACGGTTTGCTCGGGAGCGTTTCGGTCATCTTGAGACTGACGATCGCTTGCCTGTCGCTTCTCACAGGGAGCCTGGGGGAAGCGATTGTGGCGTTCGCCTTGGCCGGTGCTGTACTTGGATTTCTGCGGTACAATTATCCCCCCGCATCGATATTCCTCGGTGATTGTGGGAGCATGTTGATAGGTTTGGTGGTCGGTACGCTGGCCATCGTGAGTTCTCTGAAGGCTTCGGCGACGATCGTCCTCTCGACGCCGATTGCCTTGTTGACTCTGCCCTTCATGGACACGACGGCCGCCATCGTGCGTCGAAAGCTGACTGGCCGGAGTATCTATTCGACGGACCGAGGGCACCTGCACCACTGCCTCCTGCGTCGCGGGTATTCGATTCCCAGAGTGTTGGCTTTGGTCTCGGCGTGTTGTCTCGTCACTGGCATCAGTGTCCTTCTGAGCCAAACCTTCCGCAACGAAATTATCGCTTTAGCCACTTCCCTCTCGGTCGTGGTGCTGCTCATCGTGACGGGCCTGTTCGGTTCGGCCGAGGCTGCCCTCGTCAAACAGCGTTTGGTGTCGTTGGGGTCGTCCTTCCTCACACGCCGGAGAGAGGGACGGGCGAAACAACTTGAGGTGCGTTTGCAAGGTTCGGTCGATTGGAACTCGTTGTGGAACGCCGTGACGGAAATGGCCCAGGCCCTCGGGTTGCGACAAATTCGGCTCGACGTCAACGCCCCGTCGCTGCACGAGAATTATCACGCCCGTTGGGAACTGGCGGCCCCCGAAACGGAACACGACACTCAATGGCGTGTCGAAATCCCGATCTCGACGCAGGGGATTGACGTTGGCCGCATGGCCCTGGTGGGAAGTTCCGAGTCGGAAGCGATCTGGGTCGTCCTTGAGTCCATCACGAGCTTGATTGACGAATATTCCCACCTCGTCGTCTCTGGCAAACCGGAAGATGCCACGACTCCCAACTCGGAGGGCCGGACCGTATCCCCGGAAGAGAACTGGGAAGACCGCTCGGCGTCGACGCCGCTCGTTCCCTCCGAAGCCGTCGGGTAAGGCGTCCGGCCAAACGCTCCTACGGAAAGAACGCGAAATCCATGATTGTCCGGATTTTGTTTTGGAATGTTAGCTTGCCAGCGTGATTCCCCAGAGCAAACAAAGACAAAAACATAGACAAAGACAAAACCTACCAAAGCGGCATCGAGCTGCCGCACTCCAAAACCAAGACACCGGCACACGGAGTGTGCCTACTACTACAAAAACTCACCCCAATCCGTCTTGGAGTTGGGAATCACCAGTGCCCCGCAGTCGGAACTCGCAACAGAAGTCCGGCTGGAATCGTAAAAGGTGTTTTCAATGAGTTGGACTGCGAGCGCGGAACTGCATGAGCGACCGAGTGTCGAGCAGGGGGCCAGCACGGGCAAAATCTTCCAAGTTTTGTGGCGGCACAAATACTTGATTCTGCTTGGCGGCATCGTTGGTCTTGTGCTTGGTGGCATCTATTACGTCCGGTCCGCTCCGGTCTACCAAACCACCACCCAAATCATGGTGATCCGCAAGAGTAATGGGAATGTGATGGGCCAAGGGAACTCCCAGATGGTCGTGGTGCAGGACTATCTGCCCAGCCACATCACGGCCCTCAAGAGCCCACTGATCGTCAAGGAGGCGGTACGACGACACGACCTGAAGGAATTGTCGTCGTTCTCTGGAGTAGGCGATCCGACGGGCATCATCCTCAATTCGCTTGTCGTCCTGCGAGACGAAAGTGGAGGGGGGGACAAAAACAGCAGCAACGTCGTCAACTTGACATATCGCGGTCCGATCGCCGAAGATTGTCCGGCCGTGCTCAATGCCATCGTCGAGAGCTACGTTTTCTTCTTGGACCAGACGTTCCGGGACCTCAGCAGCCGAGTCCAAACGATCATTGAAAAACAGCAAACGAAGTACGAAGTCGAGTACACGAGGGCCCAGAAGGCGCATCTCGATTTCTTGGTGAAGAACGTCAAAATCATAGGTCCAAGCCCGGAGAAAAAACCGGCCTTTGAACTTGACCAGTTGGAGACTTTCAAAACCGAAAGGGCGACCAACCAAATCCTCCTGGCTAAACTCCAAGTCACACGAGAACGCATTCTCGCTGCCAAGAAGAAAGGTAAGCCAGTCGGCGAATTGTTGGCCATGGTGCCCAGTTCCTTCAAGGAAAAAGACGCCACGTTACCACTGAGCCTTCGAAGAAGAAAGGTCCTCCTTCCGCTCGAAGCGGAATTGAAGCACGCCAGAGACCAGTGGGGCGACAAGCACGAAAAGGTCGTGAAAGCTCGGATTGCTGTGGAGACGGCGAAGGCATCCTTTCAGATCGAGCTTGATCACGCCCTTGGCAAGAAAATCGATCTCGACGAAGGGCAACACGCGGAATTGCGACTGAAGCTCAAACAATACCTCGACGCGCTCGACGCCAAAATCCGTGAGCACGAGTATCAAATCAAGACGTACACGACACGCCTTGGCCAAGAAGAAGGAAGAGCTTTCCAGGTGGCCCGCTTGATGTGGCAGGAAAAAGCCTTTCGCGAAGACCTGGAATACAAGAAAGCCATGCGTAATCTCTATGCGGAGAAACTCAAGGAACTCGATTTCGCAAATCCGGGACAGGGAGGATACGAGGCGCGAACGCTTGCCGAGCCTGGGATTGGCTATAAAGTCGCCCCGAAGATGGCGCAGACGCTACTGGCGGGATTGGCCTTGGGTCTCATGGCTGGGATTGGACTCGGATACCTCGCCGAAATGACGGACAAAGGGTTCCGGACGCCGGAGGAAATTCGACGACGGCTTGGGTTCCCCGTCATCGGGCACGTTCCGATTCTCAAGCCCGACCCGGAAGCTCAGGCCAAGGCCAACGCGGGCGAAAAAGGGATCGATCCGTTCCTCATCTCGCACCACAATCCGAAGTCGGTCGAGGCCGAAGCTTACCGCGCCGTGCGAACATCGTTGTACTTCAGCACGCAAGGTAGTGGGCACAACCTGATCCAGGTCACGAGCCCAAACATGGGCGACGGCAAGAGCACGCTCTCGACAAACTTGTCCGTCTCGATTGCCCAGTCGGGCAAGAAGATCATCTTGATCGACGCCGACCTTCGTCGACCGAGACTGCACAAAATCATGGGCGTGCATAACAAAGTCGGGTTGTCCTCGCTCATCCAGGGCGAAGTGACCATCGAAGAAGCCGTCCAAGAGTCCGCGATCCCGAACTTGTCGCTGCTCACTTGTGGCCCGCTGCCACCAAATCACTCGGAATTGTTGCCGTCGCCGAATTTCCCCAAGGTCCTCAACGAACTACGCGACCACTACGAATTCGTCATCGTCGATACCCCACCGTTGCTCGTGGTGACC
>CAYYUU010000913.1:0-3667 GCA_964474955.1 uncultured Alcaligenaceae bacterium
CGACGGGGTGTCCAGCATGACCCTTCGATACCCTGATTCTTCGACGCCTGAAAGTCGCGCCCTCCAGTGGACGAAGAAAATTTTCGCGGAACTGTCACCCGAAGATAAAGTCGCCGTAGTCGTTGCTCGAACAGAGCTGAATCGGATAAGAGGATTAACTTCGGATCAAAACGCGGTCCGCGAAGCTATCGATTCGCTTTCGTTTGATGGTGGGCGATGTGATGCTCCGAAGGCGTTTGAGAGTGCATGGAAACTACTCCAAGAAAATGCCAGACGGCAAGAACAAGACATCATCTTTTTGACGGACGGTCACCGCATCGGATGGTCCGATGACAACGCAGTGTCACGGTGGAAAGACATCGCGAGACGGTGGAAGT
Organism: uncultured Alcaligenaceae bacterium; assembly: GCA_964474955.1. Lineage (GTDB taxonomy): Bacteria > Planctomycetota > Planctomycetia > Gemmatales > Gemmataceae > CAYRFQ01. Next base: position 378 of record CAYYUU010000913.1, read on the forward strand.
CCGAGTATGAAGACCGAAACAAGTCCGGCCCTCGTGTGTGGTTCGTCAACGTCCGAGGAGACGAAAAGGATGATGTGCCAAATTACAACCTGCATCCGGTGCGCTCGCGAGAACGTGCGTGGATTGGCCAAGCCGTTCGGTTCGAGACGACCCTATCGTGGTCCAAGTCGGTGAACGAGCGACCGTATCGGATTCGGTTCTATGTTGATGACAAGTTCGTTCGAAATTTACCCTTGCCCGGGAAGGGGCATTGGAAGCAGGGCAAAATAGAAGTTCAGACCTGGCATACATTCGAGTCTGCGGGGTCTCATGTCATCTCGATCATTGTGGAACCGGAATTGCCTCCGGAAAAACGATCTGACGATTACAAGCCACGCGACCGACTGTCCGCCGACAACCGCGTCGATCGAGCTGTCTTGGTCCAGAAGACATTACCCGTCTTGCTCGTCGATGGTGACACTACGTTGTCACAGTCAAGTAGCACGTTCTATTTGGAGCGGGCACTGCAACCGCGAGAAGCAGCAACGGGTGTGATGGTTCGCACGGTCACGAGCAATCAATTCACACCGGAAGACCTGGAACGGCCAATCCGAAAGGAGCCCGAAACGATCCCGCGAGTGCTCGTGCTCGCCGACATTCCAAGTCTCAACGACAACCAGCGCAATGCCATCGAGAGCTTCTTGGCCAAAGGCGGCGGTGTTTGGGTTATCCTTGGCCGCCGAGTCCAAGACGTCAAAACTTACAACAACAAACTCTATCAAGATGGACGTGGCTGGCTCCCGGCTCGGCTCGAGAAAGTTGCGGGTGACGTCAAGAAACCGGACGCTGCCGCCGCACCCGACACCGACGAACTCTTGCATCCTGCGATGTCGATTTTTCGAGGAAGGGGCCGCACGGGACTCCGCGAAGTTCGGTTTCCACAGTGGTGGAAGGTGGTCGTGCCAGATGACTCGTCGGTGCGCATCATGGGAATGCTGGACCGAGGCGATCCGATGTGTGTCGAGTTAGCCTACAAAAAAGGTCGCGTCGTGTTGAGTGCCGTCCCGATGGATCGGTCCTGGGATGCTACATTTCCAGGCACCGCAGAATTTCCAATCCTCGTTCACGAAATCATCCATTATCTCGCAGGCAAGGGAGCGTGGAAGTGTAACTTACGTCCCGGCCAACCCATTGTGTACAACCCGAGCAAGTGGGATCTGCTTCGAAACGCCATCGATCTTCCCACGTCCGCGACATTCACATACCCAAACGGCACACCGAAAACCATCACTGTCTCGCAATGGCCATTCCGCGATCAGCAAACATATAGACCAGGCATCTATTCACTGACATTTCCAGATAAATCGCCCTTGCGTTTTGTCGTTCAACGAGACATCAAGGAATCTCAACTCGAATGGATGACAACTGAAGAAATAGACTCCTTTCTAAACTTCTTTTCGGGAAAGGTGTTGACCGAGCCATCGGAGTTCGGAGCAGCCGTGATCAATACTGAGCACCGTGAAGATATATGGTGGATACTCATGCTCGGTTTGATCGTTCTACTATGTGTAGAAATCGCACTGACGCGAAGGATGGCGGCGAAGTGAAGTAGTAGTAGGCACACTCCGTGTGCCGTTGTCTTTGTTTTGGAGTGCGGCGGCTCGACGCCGGTTTTGGTTTTGTTTTGGTTTTGTTTTGGCTTCTGGTTACGGCACACGGAGTGTGCCTACTACTTCCATCATTGATTTCTACGGAATCAAGAACTCAACAATTCAACCGAGGACTACTTCTATGCGTTATCTCCGTTCTACGTTTTGTGCTGCGGTGTTATGTATTGTGTGGTTCACGTCTGCGGCGATTGGCGGTCAACAACCGAAAAAAGTACTTCGCGCGGGTATCATCGGTCTGGATACGTCTCACGTCGTCGCATTCACCAGGGTACTCAACGATCCCAAGGCTCCGCCAGAGTTATCTGGGATCAAGGTTGTGGCTGCTTATCCGGGTGGAAGCCCCGACGTCGAAGCGAGCCGAACTCGAATCAAGAACTTCACTCAAACTCTCAAAGAAAAGTATGGAGTCAAGATCGTTAATTCGATCAAAGAGTTGTTGCCACTCGTGGATGTGATCTTGCTCGAAAGTGTCGACGGACGACCACACCTGAAACAAGTCATCCCGGTCTTCAAGGCAGGCAAGCCGGTCTTCATCGACAAACCCGTCGCCGGGTCGCTGGCCGATGCCATCAGAATTTTCGACCTCGCCAAGAAATATAAAGTCCCATGTTTTTCGAGTTCTTCATTGCGATTCAGTCCCGGCATCATTGGAGCCCGTAATAGTGACAAGATCGGTAAGGTGATGGGTTGTTCGGCTTACTCGCCGTGTTCTCTCGAACCGCACCACCCCGACTTATTTTGGTACGGGGTACACGGCGTCGAGATCCTGTTCACGGTCATGGGCACTGGTTGCGAGAAAGTCTCTCGAACGCAGACGAAAGATTACGAACTCGTCGTTGGGACCTGGAAAGGTGGCCGCATCGGGACGTTTCGCGGGCTTCGTCGAAAACCATATGGGTACGGCGGCTTGGTGTTCGGGAGCAAGCGAATTCAACCGCTCGGGAGTTACACAGGCTACAAACCGCTTTTGGTCGAGGTCGTCAAATTTTTCAAAACGGGCAAGGCTCCCGTCCGGGCCGAAGAGACCATTGAGATGTTTGCGTTCATGGACGCCGCAGACGAGAGCAAACGACAAGGCGGGAGACCTGTCACGATTGCAAGCGTGATGCAGAAGGCCCGAGTGGAAATTGCAAAACGCAAGGGGAAGGATTGAGGAACAAGGTTGATGGCCCGGCGAAACACATTCGCCAGGCCATCAGCATTCATTATGGAAGCTCTGTCACCTTGAGAGTGTACGCTCCAACCTTGTCTGCAAAACATCCAGCGATGATGGTGTATGTTCCCGCCTCGCGACATTCGAAGCGGATCTGGGAGTTAAGGACCCTCGGCGCGATGTCGTCGTTGCTCGCAACCGTCTTCCCGTTTTGCACCAGATACAAGTACGCGTCACCTTGTTTAATCGCCATGTCGATGAGGTATGTTTTTCCAGCCTTGAGCTTTATTTCGACTTTTTGGTGGTGCTTGGTCGCCTGCCCGAACGCCGGGTCGTTGAGCGTCACCAGCGCCTGAAGCGGCGTGTTGGTGCGCTCGCGGCGGACGGTGCATACCTCGCGCGAGGGTGCATCGAACGTGGCCATATTGGGCGGCGGCGCCGTCCGCTTCCAGAACGTGTACATGCTCCGCCTGTAGAGCGCCTCGCCC
>CAYYUU010000914.1:0-3665 GCA_964474955.1 uncultured Alcaligenaceae bacterium
TTCGGGTTGGTGGAAAAGTCCCTCGCTTGCGCTTCGGGTTGGCGTGTTCTGGTCTCTTGTTCTTGACCCGGCCTACTTGATTCCCAACGGCTGAAGGTCTGCTTGAGGAGAAATACACTGACCCGCTCGGCCTTGGTTTGGTTTGGCGATCTTCTGAAATAGTTTTCGGTACAACGCGGCTTGGGCGTGAAACGTAAATTCTTGTTTCACGCGGCGGTGACCTTTGTTGCCCATTTCGAATCGCAAGACGTCATCGCTCAGAACGTCCAGGATTCGAGTGGCCATCACTTCCGGGTTGCCCGACGGGACCAAGAATCCGTTCACTCCATCGTGAACCACTTCGGGGGTGCCTCCCACGGCGGTGGCCACGACTGGAATTCGAGCTGCGAAGGCTTCGAGGGCCACGTTCGGAAGTCCCTCGGTGTACGAAGGCAACGCCAACAGGTCGAGGGCCGGAAGACATCTGTCGAGGTCCGTCCGAAAACCAGGCATCACGAAGTTTTCTTGCAATTTGTGGGCCACAATTTGTTCTTCGAGCTGCTTGCGCAGCGGTCCGTCGCCAAAGACGACGAAGCCGACGTCCGGTCTCTGGGCGACTACTTTCGCTGCGGCATCGACGAGAACGCCGATTCCTTTTTCTGGGCTCAATCGGCCCGCCGCACCGACGATGTGGTTCTTGGGTTCCGGGAAGAACTTTTGGATTTGCTTGCGAAAGTTCGGTTCTGGTTCGGCAAATCGTACCATGTCGATGGCGTTGCGGATGACGTGGACTTTGTGATGAGGGACGCCAAGTCGCCGAACTTTTTTCGCCTGCCCTTCGGACACGCAGACGACGGCGTCCATCCACCGCAGACTGCACTTGTCGAGCCATTCGTTGAGAACGACTTTCCAGGTGGCTCCCGTCCAACCCCTCGAAACGGCAATGACGGGTGTGCCCGTTCGGCGTGCGGCGATCAATCCCAAAAGATCAGGCTTGTAACCGTGGCAACAAACAACGTCGGCGTCGTAGTCCCGAAGGAGGTCAGTAATCTCGTTGATTGCAGCGAGGTAGTTCGGGGCGTTTTGTTTGAGCTTGACGGTGCTGAAGCCAGCTTCGGTGGCTTTTTGCAAGAAGGGCCGACATTGTCCTCGTTCTGCGAACGACACGTAAATCGAACGGTGATTTGGGCCGAGGTGTTTCCCCAACCCAATCATTTGTCGTTCTGGCCCCCCGTAGAACGGCGAGGCGGTCAAGTGGATGATGTTCATTTTCGGGGCTGCCTAATGGTTTTTGACGACCAAAATTGATGATGGATTTTCGCCAAGAACCGTAGGACAGGTTGAAAACCTGTCCAGGAAAAACACGGACAGGTTGACAACCTGTCCAACGGTCTCACAATCGAAACCAGACACAACTCGAGGCCACGATTATCGAGTTTGCCGTCAGAACTCATCGGGGACGAACGATGCGACGGGCTCAGTCCTTCGATGTAGTTCAGAACACATTTCGGACGACAGCACCGGCCAAGGCCCCGATTGGAGTCGATGCGAGTTGGGCCACCGCGTACTTCGGCCAACGCCAGGCCGACCTCTCGCAAAATCGGCTGAGCAGTTTCCGGGCTTCGCGCCACTTCCCCCAATAACTTAGCATACAGGCCGTTTTAATGGCTCGGATCGCGAGAACATTTTTCAAGAGGGGGGTCAAGGATACGGGTGCGGTCTGAAAAATTTCGTCGGGATCGGTCAAAATGGGTTCGACAGGGCGCGCCTTGCGCAAGTTGCTGCTCAGAGCTGAGGCCTCGACATGAAAACGCCACATCGGGCGCAATCGAACCGCGACGGGGTGATGCAAAAGCACCTTGAGCCATAAGTAAGAATCTTCGCCGTAGAGACAACGATTGGCTTCGTAAAAACCGCCGTGTTGGCGAACGACTTCGGTTCTCGCCACGGTGCCTTGTGCCGTCATGTAGGCGAGCAAGTGGACGACGAAGATCGGTGGTGTTTCAGGTGAGAGCCGATGAACTCCATCGGCGAGTTGCCGTCGACGCCACAGTTCGGTCGTCGGTTTTCCCTCGGGGAACAAACAGTATCCGTGGGAAACGGTGGCGACGTTGGGGTCGGTCTCCAACACCCGCAAACTTTCCTGGAGGTAATCCGGTTCCCACTCGTCGTCGGCGTCCAGGAAGGCCAGAAACTCACCGCGTGCTTCCTGGATGCCTCGGTTCCGAGCGGCACCCGGACCGGCGTTTGGTTGGCGGAAGAGGCGTACTCGCGGATCATTCACCGCTTCGACGAGTTCGTGACTGCCATCCGTCGATCCATCGTCCACGACGATCAATTCGAAGTCGGAAACGCTCTGCCCCAGAATGGATTGCAGAGCCCGTTCGATGAAGCGACGTTTGTTGTAGAGCGGAACAACAACGGATACCTTCAAGCGGGGTTCTCCCCTCGTTGACAGACGAAGACGATAGGCGTTTTGACATCTATTTCAATTTTAGCGCGTAAATGACGTTCGGAGCGAGATTGTGGTAATTTTTTGGCGAGAATTGAGAGCGGATCACGATTGGTCCAGTTCGTCGGACCAAGAGAGCGTCAACGTCATCAATTCTCCCAGAGCCATCCCGAGTTGTTGGCTTGCCAAATTGGTGTTCTTTGCCAGACGCACAAGATGCCCGACGATGCTCGGGCGGCGAATGACGAGCCAGAGTAATTGTCCGACGGAAAGTCGGCCTTTTCCGATGACGTTCACGAGTTCCGGTGACAGCCTTGTGTCAACGGCGTCCGAGATGACCCGCACGCAGCCGAACGAAATGCCTTTCGCGGTACATCGTTGGGCCACGAGCGCCGTTTCCATGTCGACCGCGACGGCCTTAAATTGGTCACCGAGTCGCCGCTTATCGTCGGGCTCGGAGACCATGCGACGAGGCGTCAACACTCGCCCCCGATGGAGTGGTGGGTGCCAGTCCTCGTTAGGCAATCGCTCGGGCCATGTGGTTTTCCAAACGGTCCCCTGTTCGTCGATGATTTCGTTGGCCAGGACGACGTCGCCGACCTTCAATCCGTTCGAGAGCCCTCCGGCGTAGCCCGCGAACACGATAGTCTTTGGATGATACGGAACGTCCTCCAAATCGGGGGCACTCAATAGCCAATCCAAAGCGGTCTTCGTTCTGTCCTTGCCAATCCCCACATGCATCACCAAAACGGTCAACCACGATGGCCCGCAGAACTTGGCCCAACAAGGTGCGCCTGGAAAACTTTGCTGTGGGCGGAACGTCTTACGGAACGCTTTTGACTCCCGAGGGAGGGCGAACAAGAGGCATGGATCAGAGATTCGAATTTCGTCCATGGCGTCGTTCCGGACGGTCGGCTGACTCGTTGGTTTGGTTTGGGAAGTTGCTTTTTGCTCCGCGAAAAGTTTCCGGAGTCAAAGAACTTTTCGCTCGGAAACGGTCAAAAATCAGTGTCCGGTTTCGTAATTGAGGTGCTCGTCTCAAAGTCTCTCTCCCCGCAAGGGGGGAGGAGGCCAAGAAAGATAACACTGTGGGTGAGGGGTGTAAAAAGCAAACACGGTTAACGCGTTTTTTGACTGAGTTTCGAAGTCCCCCAGCCCCTTAGCCAAAATCCCTCTCCCCGCAAGCCCCATATTCCGCACCCTTGTTTGCGAGGCTCTTTGTTGGCTTTTGTTG
>CAYYUU010000915.1:0-3660 GCA_964474955.1 uncultured Alcaligenaceae bacterium
CTTGGTCTCGGGCGTCACTGCCCTCCGTACACTCCGCCACGTCGAACCCATGACGTTGCTGCGATAATCCCAAAAGTAGTGCAGAATGCCCAGAGTGTCGAGTGGGTGTTATTTGATTGATGTCAAGTGTTGCTCGGTTGATGTCACAAACTTCTACACTCCGAAATGGCTCGACCGCGACGTAGATGCCCGCCGACTTAGTTTTTCAAAGATAGCAGACGGTCCAACCTTGTTCGTTGTCCTCGCCCACGACGACGCTTTGGAGAATGGACCTAACATTCAATAAAGGATCGAGTTCACATGTTTTATGACGTTCCAGACAGCGCCCCTTCTCTGCGTGGCTGGCGTCTGATTCGCAGCTTCGGTTCGGGCGACACAAAAATGATTGCCTTGAACGATGTGTCCATCGAATTATATCCTGGGCAAATCTCGTTGCTCATGGGACCATCGGGAAGCGGAAAATCTACGCTCTTGGCCACCCTCTCTGGACTCCTCCGACCCGACAGTGGAAAAGTCGAGGCTTTGGGGACGGACTTGTGGAGTTTGTCCGAACGCAAACGCGAAGCCTTTCGCCTCAAGCACTTCGGGTTCATCTTCCAGGGCTACAACTTGTTTCCGGCGTTGACTGCCCGGCAACAACTGGAGATGGTTCTGCGATGGGGTGACGGAGTCAACCCGCGAGAAGCCCGACGACGGGCCGACGAAATGCTCGAACAGTTGAACATGGAAAAGCGAGCCCACCTCCGCCCGGCCCAACTCTCCGGCGGAGAGAAACAACGAGTTGCGATCGGTCGGGCTCTGATCAAGAATCCGCAGTATTGCTTTGCCGACGAACCCACGAGTGCTCTGGACTGGAAACACGGCGAGCAAGTCATCGAGTTGCTGCGACGTGCGGCCCACGACCACGGAGCCACCATTCTTGTCGTCGCCCACGACTCCCGCATCATTGCTCACGTCGACCGCGTCTTCCACATGGAAGATGGCCAAATGGTCGAGGCCGGACACGTTTCCGAGGTCGAGTCCCTCAACGGAACGCCGGTGCATCCGAAAACGATCGACGAACGAGAACCAGCCATCGCAACGAGTGATGTGTGAGGACTGAAATAAAATGGCGTCGCCCGAGGCGACGCCATCAACCACGGCAAGGCTGTTTACTTAGGGATGCCGTCTGTACTTCGAGGAATATCAATGCGTAGTGTTATGCGTCCGACAAGCCTCGTCTGGCTGTTTGGAATTCTGCTCCTGGTCGGAACCGCAGCCGGTGCGTCTTGGATACTTAATAATTCGGAAGCCAACGGTGGCAAAGCCGAAGAGAACACCACGAAGGCCCCGTTCTGTGGCATAGGGATCATTTGCGTTGCCTACGTGGACGTCGAAGGCGGAATCGCGAGTCTTTACCCCGAACAACCTGGACGGGTCACCGAAGTCCTTGTGCAAGAAGGCGAGCAGGTCAAGCCAGGGAAGGTGTTGCTGAAAGTGGACGACACGCTTCAGAGGCGAATCGTAGAGGAAGCCCAAGGCGATCTGGAAATTGCCAAGCAAAAGTTCCAAGCCCTGGAGAACGAACGAGAGCGTAAAATCCAGATCTACGAGAGCATGCTCAAGCTCAAGAAGATCGCCATCGACGTGGCCCAAGACGACGTGGCTCTCGCTAAGTCAGCTCTGAAACAAATCGAAGCCAAGAAGAAACAAGCCGAAGCCTCCGTGGCCTACCAAAAGAAACTGCTAAATGCCAGAAGTATCAGCAGTAGCCACCTCCTGCGGAAAGCGCAAGCGACGGTCGAGGAAGCCGAGGCCGGTATTGAACAAGCCAAGGAAACCATCAAGAAGGCACAAGCAGGCGTCGAAGCGGCTCGCCAAGAATTGGTCATTGCCCAACAATCCAATCCCAAGGAGAAATTCGAGGACCAGATTACGATCGCCAAAGAGAACATCGATTTGAAGCAGAAACAACTGGCCAAGGCGAAATACCAGGTCGAACAATGTGTCGTCCGAGCCCCCTCGCTCGGAAGCGTTCTTCGGATTTACACTCGCAAGGGAGAAACTCTCGGCAGAAACCCGAAGCTCCCCGCGATCCAATTTTGCCCGAAAAGCCCTCGCATCGTCCGAGCCGAAGTCCTACTAGAATGGGCTCATTCGGTCAAAGTCGGTCAGGAGTGCATCATCGAAGACGACAGCAGTTCGAAGGTCCAGTGGCGCGGGAAAATTGCTCGCCTTTCGGACTGGTTCACACAACGTCGTAAGATTGTCCTCGAACCATTCCAGTTCAACGACGTCCGAACACTGGAAGCCATCATTGAGATCACCGAATCCGAAGGCCAACCCCTGCGAATCGGCCAACGGATGCGCGTCATGGTCAAACAAGGCGGACCCTGAGTTCCTTTGGCTTGGTCCGAGCGAAGATTCCATTTCGCGTTCCTCCGAAATCCGGATGCGAGGGGAGAACGCATTTGGGCATGTTTCGAAGAACCAACAGCGCAAAGCGCACCTTGAGAACTCATGAGCCGTTGGCTTCAAGTTGCTCGTACCAAGTCGAATAAGGAGTGTTCTTGATCAGGTGGCGGTTGTAGTCTGGTGTGCCGTCCCTCCACCAGGTTTCTCCTCGCTCGCCGAGTGCGACCTTGGTTTCGTTGATCACTTTTCTTGCTTCTTTTCGTGTTTGGTCATCTTTCTCGCGTCTCGCCTGCCCTAACGCCCTCCTCGCCCGCATTAATTGTCGTTGGAGTTCTTTTCGTGTTTCTGGATCGATGTTCGGATTTGTCATACGCCAAAGCCGACCGCGAACGACGAAGTAACGGCCGTCGGGGGTCATTGGGTATGGCGGTGTTTGGTTATCGTTTAACATGGAGTTTTTACTCGAGTCTAAGTCCAACTGGAATGCCTCTCGGGAGAGCCTTGTCTCGAAAGATGTGTTGTAAGTTGCGAAAACTGTGCCCGCATGAGTCGTTCCCCCGTCCAACCCGGCAAGCACATCTGAGTCCCTCGCCGGAGAAACAAGTTGGTGATTCTCGGACGGCGAACGAGGAGCAAACTGATGCACAGACTCGTGCATTCCTTTTCCCAAGGCCAGGAATTTTTTTGCGGCCAAAATCGTTAATGTTCGCCTAGAGTTTCGATCGGGAAACAGTCGGACAGGTACTGATCCCGTCGCGTGAGTTCCCAGACAGTTTGGGGACCGCAAAATAAATGCATGTCCGATTTTTCGTAACCCGGAGCGGGGAACGAAACATTTGTAAGGTCTGGGTGTGCCAGCGGTCACGTTTCTTACACCGCACAACCGAACCAAGAAACCCAAGAGAAATAAAAATTCGCGTTCCTTGAGTCGCGCACCGAATACACGAACGACAAAACGACAGACACTCTTTTCTTTCGTGTTTGGTACCCTGCCCCACGCCAATTCTCAGGCAGACAACCGTTTGCTCGGTCGAGAGGCACATCATTTGCAGTTGAATCCTAACGAAAAAACGATTCTATCAGGCCGACTCGATCTGAGGTGCTCCATGAAATTAGATTCCTTCCAAAAGTTGTACGTTCATGAACTCAAAGACTTGTATAGCGCGGAAATGCAGCTGCTCAAGGTCCTACCCAAAATGAGCGAAGCGAGTAGCGACGAAAATCTGAAGCGGGCCTTTGAACTCCACTACAAGGAGACCCAAAATC
>CAYYUU010000916.1:0-3656 GCA_964474955.1 uncultured Alcaligenaceae bacterium
ACTCACACCGGGATTGCAAAATGCCAAGCAATAAACGGGCCGGACAAAGCTGGTTCTGATCGTACTTTCTACTTTCTCTCATCCTCCGGACCATAAATCGACTGAACGGGAAGCCCCTGGTCCGAGTCGGTGGGCTCGACACCTGTTTGATATTCGGCCACAGGGTTGATGTGCAAATAACGCGAAAGAAACCACACGAGCCCGTAGAGCGGAACTGTATCGGCAAACGCGCAGATCATTTTGAACACATACCCCGAGAAGATGAAGAGGAAGAGTTGGACCGCAACACCCTGATCGGCTTTGACCGGAAGGGCGTTGGCGTAATAATGAGTAATGAGGATAACAGACACCGTGTCGACGAGTTGACTCATGAGCGTCGAGCCGTTATTCCGAAGCCAAAGATGTTTGCCCTTGGTCCAGTTCTTCCAGAAATGGTAAAGGAAGACGTCGCAAAACTGAGCTGCCATGAATGCAATCATGGACGCCACGACGGCACCGAACGCGAGATTCTTGATTCGGAAAAATACGTTCTGCTGGTTATACATTTCCTGCGAGTCGGTGAATTGTTTGGCGTCCTCGTAGGCGACCGTAAGTTTTGGAGCTTTTGCCGCGGGATTTTGTTGTTTGCGTTCCTCGACTCCCCCTTGCACCTTGGTGAACGGGACGGTTCGGGAACTTTCCTCGGTCGTCCGAACGTTTAGTTCGGGTTTCGGTGGAGGGCCGGGAGGCAAAACCCCGCCGAGCCAAAGTACAAACACGACCCAAAGGTTGAGCAGCACGCCAACCCACACGACCCGGTTCGCTCGCTCGCGGCCATAAAATTCGCTGAGCAGATCCGTGCAAAGGAACGTGATGGGATACGGCAAGACGCCGACAGCCACGCTAAAACTGATGTATCCCCACTGGCCCCACGACCATCCGGTGTCTTGACTCCACGAGGCAATGACAATGAAGCGGCTAATGCCCAGGATGTTGAGCATTGCCAACGAGCCTAGAAATATTCCTGAGAGGATCAGGAAGACCCATTCGCGGCGTTTCTTGATCTTGCTCTCGAGAAATTCGTTGCGCGTGTTCATACCGGATTGGTATGAAGACTCTCGAAAAAAGGCAAGCATGTTTCCTCATCGCGATTGATTGTGAGCCTCTCAGATGATTCGACTGACCCGCGAAATTCGTTTCTCCGTGTCTAGGCCAACTCGGAATGAACCGCTCCCGACTTTGAATTCGTGGGCCGGAAGTCCCTCCGTGGGAATGACTCCCTTTCTTTGTTTGCGAGCGACGGTGGAAGGACGCCCCCAACCGACGGGGTACTTGTGCGACATCAAGGCCATTGACGATGTGCTGCGAGAAGCGGCGTTGCCGATTGCCACTCGGATGCTCGCGGAATACGGCACAAGTTTGCTCCCCCAAATGTATCTGAAAGCGGTTTGGCATCGGCTCCCGGAATTCGTCGTTGCGGGTGCTCAAATAGTTACGTTGCAACTCGTGACGAGCCCATACATTTCTTACACGATCGAGCGAGACATTCCATCGATGATCCAACGCACCGAGCAATTTGAATTTTCCGCCGCCCATCGGTTGCACTGCGGCGACCTTACGCCAGAAGAAAACAAGGCGATGTTCGGCAAGTGTAACAACCCGAATGGACACGGGCATAATTACGTCGTCGAAGTCACAGTGGCGAGTCATGATCCGGAAGGTGGTTTATCGGATCGCTTGCACGTCCAGAGGGTGGTGAACGAATGCGTGATTGACCGCTTCGACCACAAGCACTTGAATGCCGATACGGACGAATTTCGCGACCTGAATCCGACCGTGGAAAACATCGCCAAGGTCGTTTGGAATTTGCTAGCCGATTCTTTGAAGCCCACCCAGTTACTTTCGGTGCGAGTCTACGAAACGCCCAAGACTTGGGCCGACTATGCTGGCGCTAGTTGACCGATAGCATCTGACCACAAGGAGGTGGATATGCGATGTTGGCACGAAACCAAATGCCTCGCGGCATTGTCCCTTGGGTTCGTAGCAATATTGTGCACTGGTTGCTCGAACAACTCGGCACAGGATCGGATGCCCATTCTCGTGGAAGGGAAAGGACCGGTCGATCCGATCACCCGAAAACCGCTCCACTCGCAAATCAGCATTTACGAATTTGCCGTCCCCAGAAAAGCGACCATCGGGACGAGTTTCGCCGCAGTCCGCCATGTTCGTCGCAACACATCGACTTACTACATTCGCTTTCGAGACCCCAAACGGTTTCTGGATGTACCCGAGTCCGAAGCAAAGAAGCTCTTCGCGCTTTCCCAAACACTCAATGGACAGCCCATGCCAAAAACGAAGCTCCTCGAACGAGCCCTCGTCCTTTGGGAATATGACACCTGGTGGGTACGTTACGAACTTGATGGGCGAAGGTGGCAACAGAGCACACCTCCGAAATCGGCGTTGTCGCAACTCGAGATCAAATCACCCCGAATATATTTTGGTGCGTTGAGGCTAGCGCTGAAAGACGCCCAGGAAATGCGGAAGCTCAAAGCGTCGGTCTCGGTTGGATCGAAGTAGCCGGCCCACGCAGAAGGCGAAAGTAATTGTTGTCCGGTTTACTATTTTTTCTTTGTTTTTGCGTGTCGTCTCTCGGGGAGCGAAAGGACGCTTGTCTTTGTTTTGGATTGGATTGCGACAGCCAAGCTGACTCTATCGTATTTTTTTCTTTGCCTGCTGTATTGTTTTTCTGCGCCGTTAAGCTTGCATGCTAGACCAAAATCCCGACACTCATTTATGTTGCGTTCGCCGCCGTGCTCAACAAAATCGAACTCCCTAATCCGTCAATTTGGAGACATATGATGCGTCGGAATTCCCTGGGCGTTTTGGTCGTGCTCATCGTTGGTCTTTCGCTGCCCCGACCACTTGGCGCTTCGATTGGCGACGGCTTACCAAACCAAGTTTCCAGAACCTCGCCGGTTCGCTTCGTTGCGAGTCTGGTAGGCTCCCAACAGAAGAACAAGGTGATGTACGACGAGGCCAAGCAAGGTGATTTCAAGCACGCCAAACCGACCGACAAGGTCGCGGTCCGGGTGAACGAACTCGGCGTTCACGAAATTCGAGGTCACGGCCAGGACGCCAAGGACGATATCGACGCATTCGTCTTCGAGGTTACTGCGGGAAAGGTCTTCGACGTATCCCTCGTCGGGGACGCTGCGGAGTTCAAAAAATTATATGCCATCAGCAAGGAAGGAAAGGTGAAAGAGATCGCTTTCGCCTCAACGAATCGTTCGTTCCGAGCGGCGCGGCACATCCAAATGACTGGGTTGGCTCCCGGAAAGTACTATGCGATGCTCGCGTTCGGGCCTGACGGAGCTACAGGGGATTGGGTCATGCGGATCGCCCCGCGAAACGACAAGACGCCTACGAAGGGCCTGATCCCGAAAGCGCTGACCATCACGACGGCTCAAAAGATGGAAAAGGTGAATTGGCCGGGCCTCATCACCATCTTTCATGGCCACAACTGGGGTAAGGACAAGAAGTATGTGATCGCCATCAAAGAATGTGGGTTTGGCGCGACCGGCACGGCCGAGTCGCAAATTCCAGAGTGCAGCAAAAACGGACTCCGAGCATATGTTTACTTAAGGCCACACGAAGCCGCGACGATTACTAAGAAGAAC
>CAYYUU010000917.1:0-3636 GCA_964474955.1 uncultured Alcaligenaceae bacterium
ATGCGTCGTGGAGAACAACCGACCCGACGGTGTACTCGTCTGGATCAGCTGGCGGAGCTTTCGCGGGAGACTCCGAAACCGGTTCTTTTTCGCCGGGAGCTTTCTTGCGTTTCTTTAGATGATCAATCGCAACACCGGCATCGATCCAACCTTCTTCGGCGGCGGGGCTACCGGTGCGAAATCGATTCGCGGCGCTCGTGGGGTCGTCTCGGTCGCCGAGGTGTTCGCGTTCGACGCCTTCGTCGGGCAACTCGAACAGGAATCCGCTCGGCTCGGCCCAGAGTGTTTGGCCGCGGAACTCGCGAACCTCCGCCCGAGTCAGATAGAGTTCTTCCTTCGCCCGCGTCATTCCGACGAACGCGAGCCGGCGTTCTTCTTCGATTTCCTCGTCTTTGTGTTGGGCTCGATGGTGCGGCAAGATGCCTTCTTCGACGGCCATCATGTAGACCACCGGGAACTCCAAGCCCTTGGATGCGTGGAGGGTCATCACGGAGACGCAGTCCTGCGTTTCGTCCCACCCGTCGAGGTCACTCGCGAGCGTGATGTTCTCCAGAAAGTCCATGATCGTGTGTTCGTCGTTTTCCTGGCCGAACTGCTTGGCGGCGGTGATCAACTCCTCGACGTTCGCGAGGCGTTGGTCGTCTTCCGAATCGCCACTGGCGAGCATGTCCCGATAACCCGTCTGGTCGATGACTTCTTTCAGCACAACGTCGGGCGAAAAATTCAATAGCTCGCGGAGGTTCGCCATCGTCGCGTAGAACTGTTTGAAGCCCTTGCGGGCTTTGCCTTTGATGGTGTCGATGCGGTCGATCTCTCCGGCGGCATCGAGGAGCGGCATCTCCCTCGGTTCGGCGTAGTCGATGAGGCGTTGGAGGGAGACCTTTCCGATTCCTCGCGATGGCTCATTGATGATCCGCAAGAACGATACGTCGTCGCGCGGGTTGACCAACAGACGCAGGTACGCGAGAACGTCGCGGTTCTCCTTCCGCTCGTAGAACGCGAGGCCGCGGACGATCTGGAACGGGACTCGGTGTTTGACGAAAGCACTCTCGAGTGTCCGCGAAAGGGCGTTCATCCGGAGGAAGATGGCGAAGTCTTGGTACTTTCGCTTTCCCGATTTCACGGCTTTGTGAATCCGCTGAACGATGCCGTTGGCCTCGTCCGAGGACGTCTTGAAGGTGATGATGCCGACGGGGGTGCCATCGGGGGTCTCGGTCGTGAGGTCCCTGGCCTTCCGCTGTGCGTTGAACGAGATGAGGTGGCTCGCGGTCCGCAAGATGGCCTTGGTGCTTCGGTAGTTCGCGGCGAGGTTAATCGTCCGAGCTTCGGGATAGTCCCTCTCGAAGTCGAGGATGTTGCGAATGTCCGAGCCACGGAACTTGTAGATGGACTGGTCCGGGTCACCGACCACGCAGAGGTTCGGGTTGTCTTTCGAGAGGGCACGGGCAATCTCGTACTGGGCCTTGTTGGTGTCCTGATACTCGTCGACGAGGACATACCGAAAGCGCTCGTCGAGTTCGGCCCGGATGTCCGGACGGTTCTTCAGAATCAGGGCCAGCTGAAAGAGCAGGTCATCGAAGTCGAAGGCGTTGGCGTCACGCATCCGCTTCTCGTAGACGGGGTACACGTGAGCGACCGTCTGGGAGAAAAAGTCCTTCGCCTGGTTCGCGTACATCGGCGGCGTGAGGAGTTGGTTCTTGGCCCGGCTGATGGCCCCCATGATGGTCTCGGGGGTGAACTTGACGTTGTCGAGGTTGGCTTGTTCGATGGCACTCTTGACGACCTTCGCGCGGTCCGTCTGGTCGTAGATCGTAAAGTTTTTCTCAAGGTCGACGCGCTCGGCGTACTCTCGCAAGAGCCGAGCCCCAAGGCTGTGAAAGGTGCTGATCCAAACGCGGCTGTCGGGGACGAGTCGCTCGATCCGCTGCCGCATCTCGCCGGCGGCCTTGTTGGTGAACGTGATGGCCAAAATGTTGCGCGGTCGAATTCCCTGTTGGATCAGGTACGCCACGCGCCGCGTGATGACTCGCGTCTTGCCGCTGCCCGGTCCGGCGACCACGAGGAGCGGTCCTTCCAGATGCGTCACGGCCTCACGCTGGGCTGATGTGAGCGCCTCAAGCAAATCGACTTGGTCCTTGTCCCGAGCGTCCGTCATGATTGACCTTCCTTCCCCACCTGTCGGGGCTATTGGGTTTCCCCAAGTGTACAACTTTACCGATTGTACAATTCGATGCACTTTTTGCTAAGATCAGAACCTCAGGAAAACTGCTCCTCCGGAGTGCCCCCACCCAAGGATTGGAAGAGGCCTACCCAGAATGGAAATCGTGGGAATCGGAACGGACATCGTCGAGTGTGTGCGGATAGGTCGGATGATCGAACAACATGGCGAGTTGTTCCTCACTCGGGTCTACACGCCGTGGGAAATCCGGTATTGCCAGGGACACAAACATTCGACGGAGCGGTTCGCCGGTCGCTGGGCGGCGAAGGAGGCCATCTTGAAATGTCTGGGGACGGGGTGGCGTAACGGCATCGCCTGGACGGACATGGAAATAAAGAATGATTCGAGCGGTGCCCCCCGCGTTTATCTCGGAGGCGTGGCTCGCGAAAAAGCCCTGGAACAGAATATCTCGGACATTCTCATTTCGCTATCGCACTGTCGGGCGTATGCGACGGCGTATGCCATAGGTGTGACCGGGAACGGAACACTTCCGCAGATTTCGGAGTAGGTGAAGTAGCAGGCACGCCCCCGTGTGCCGTACGCTTGTGTGTTGGTCACGGCACAGGAAGTGTGCCTACTACTTCCTCCAAAACCAGACACCTATCAATTCACTGCCGCTCGAAATTACTGCGCCACGTCCATGATCAATTGCCGGGCGACTTTGTAGGCTTGTCGCAGGGTTGTTGCACGAGCTTCGAGTTGTCCCTCATTGAAATGTTTTCCGTGGTCGGCCTCGGGCAAACCGGCCAGGGCCAAGGTGACCGGAAGCAGTCGCATGAATTCGTTGACGCGCTGTTGTTGCTTTTCGGCTTCGGGTGTCATGGTGGAACCTTTCGCTCAAGATGGGAAAAAGGAGTTTGGGCGTTCTTTCTTCCAGGTTACTGATCTTCGAAAGGTATCTCAAGACAGCCGTCACGCCGCGTTCTTCTTTCTCTCCGTGATCTGTTCGAATAATTCGCGAAGCTGTCGATAATGATGATCGAACGTCCAAGAGTTGCCCGTCTTTCGGGCCGCGGTCGCACATCGACCTCTTTGCTCCGGGTCGAGGAGTTGTGCGATCGACCAGGCCAGTTGGCGATGATCGTGTGGGTCATCGACGACGTAGCCATTCTCGCCTTGGCTGAGTAGCTCGCTTGCTCCGTTGTAACGGGTCGTGATGACCTGCAAAGCACAGGCGAGAGCTTCGAGAGCCACTAACGAACACGGATCGTAGAACGTCGGATGGATCAAGAAGTCTGCGGCGAAATAGGCGTTTCGCATCTCGCCGCAATGCCCCACGAATGTCACCTTGTCGGCGATGTCCAAACGCTCTGCCAGCCGAGCGTATCGGTGGTATTTGGGATGTCCCGCGACGACGAGGCGGAACTCGCGAGTGAGTGGTTGGAGGCTGGATTGGTTCATGAGATGAGCCACGCTAT
>CAYYUU010000918.1:0-3623 GCA_964474955.1 uncultured Alcaligenaceae bacterium
ACACGATTTTCTATGACGAGTTACCCCACTATTTCATGGAGTTCGACATTCTCGACACAGAAACGGGAGCGTTCCTCGACACCCAACGACGACATGCGATGTTAGATGGATTGCCAATCGTTTCGGTCCCAGTACTTTGGCGTGGTGTTGCGGATAATCTTGATGCCTTGAAGGCGATGATTCAGCGGTCACTGTACAAGAGCGACGATTGGCGAGAGCGACTCACCGAAGTTGCATTGAGCGAAGGACTGGACTCACAACGGATTCATCGAGAGACGGATTCCGAAGATAATGCCGAAGGGCTCTATATCAAAGTCGAGGAAAATGGCGAGGTCGTAGACCGCTATAAGTTCGTTCGAGCGAGTTTCTTGACGAGTGTTTTGGAGTCCAATTCGCACTGGCAACAACGACCGATTGTTCCGAATCAACTTCGCGAGGGCGTGGATTTGTTCGCGCAATAAACGATGGAAGATCTCTTTTTTTGTTGCCCACAGCCGCCTTCGTGGAAGTTAGATTGGGATGCTCTCGATGCGGCTTATCCTTGGATTCGGCGAATGCGCGGGTGCGTGCAAGATTCGGTGAATCACGCCGAAGGTGATGTTTGGACTCACGTTCGAATGGTTTGTGAGGCACTCACAGAAATCGCGCAATGGCGGAGTCTTCCGGAAGAGGAACGACACATCGTATTTGCGGCGGCGTTGCTTCACGATGTCGCCAAGCCCGAGACTCGCAAGGAAGAACTCGATGGTCATGTGAGTTTTCGCGGACACTCTCGCCGTGGTGCCATCGTCGCCCGTCAACTCTTTTGGCGAGCGAACTTGCCGTTTGTCGTGCGCGAACAAGTCGCGAACTTGATTCGCTATCACCAGATTCCATTTTATTTCATCGAACGCGACGACAACCAAAAGCTGGCCCTCGAAATGAGTCAGTCCGTTCGGTGCGACCATCTGAGTCTTCTCGCCGAAGCGGACGCCCGCGGTCGTATTTGCCAGGACCAAAACCGCTTGCTCGAAAACATCGCCCTGTTTGTCGAGAGTTGCCGAGAACTTGGATGTCTCACCGAGCCGTATCGTTTTCCGTCGGAGCACACGCGGTTTCTCTACTTTCGCGAAGCCGGAAGATATCCCGACGGTCCGGCCTATCAAGAAAACGGATCGATGGTCGTGATGATGTCGGGTCTGCCTGGTTCTGGCAAAGATCACTGGATCCGAACCCATCTTCCAGATTGGCCAGTAGTCTCGCTCGATCAGGTTCGTCAAGACCTCGACATTGATCCAACGGAGGCCCAAGGACAAGTCGTTCAAGAGGCCCGCAAGCGAGCCCGTGTATTCTTGCGAAGTGGACAAGACTTTATCTGGAACGCGACGAACTTGAGCCGACAGGTACGGCAGGGAAGTCTCAAGTTATTCGCTGACTATCATGCGACCATCCGCATTGTCTATCGCGAAGTGCCATCCGAAACCCTCTTCTCCCAAAATCGAAATCGGGAGGTGGTCGTTCCCGTCAAAGTGATCGAGAGGATGCTGGATCGATGGGAAGTCCCCGACTTGACCGAAGCACATTGCGTGGAATGGGTCGTGTAACGTCGTCCGCTGTCATCACGCTCGAAGTTCCAAAATCAACTTGCCAGATTTTCTTGACAACCTCAAAAGTCTAACCAATGTTATTAGCAGAGTGTTAACCACCATTAACATCTGTTGACCGGAGTTAACACCTCCCTATTCAGTCAGGCCGGCGCTCCCTTCATCTTCGACGGTCTCGCACTCGTTGTTTCCCCTATATCCCCATTCATGGAGTCCGACGCTACCCCTCGCGTCGGACTCCTTGTTTTCCCATAAATCCCGACACTCAACGGAACAGTTTATATGGCTGTTAGTTGCATCGCTCTCATAGCTCCCGATCCAGATTCCGGGCGAAGCGTCTCCGCCTATCTTGCGGAAGAAATTGGACATCCCCTCACGAGCTGGACCTACGACACGGCATCTGATTTACTCGGCCCAGACGAAGATGGATTGCTCATCGCCGTACGTCGGTCAGCGGAGGACGAACGCGCCGTCGGTCACCTCGTCCAGGACCTCTCCTTGCAACAACTCCCCGCCAGAGTTGTCGTGGTGGACCTTGCCGAGTCGGACGAAGATTTTCTTGCCAGCTTGTGCCCCTATCTGGCAGGCGTCGTGCGTTGGCCTGCCGAGCGAGACAAACTGGCACTGTTCGCCAAGGAAGCTCTCGACTGTGACTTCCCATTTGGAAACACAAAACCGTCCGCCGAGGCTCAGTTACGAAGACACCTCAGCGCAACCACACCGTCGTTGGCCTTCATGGCCGACCGCATCATCATTGCCGCCAAGCATGACGTTACCGTCTTGTTGACCGGAGAAACTGGGACCGGGAAAACACACTTCGCTCGTGTCATTCACGAAAATTCGCCTCGCAAAGAACACAAGTTCATGCACGTGGCCTGTGGTGCCATGACGAATAACCTCATCGAAAGTGAATTTTTCGGCCACATAAAAGGAGCGTTCACGGGAGCGGATCGCGCCAAAATCGGAAAGTTCGCTGCCGTCGAACGTGGAACATTGTTGCTCGACGAAGTCGACACGCTCGGACTCGAACAACAGGCGACGCTATTGCGGGTCATCGAGACCGGAGAATTCGAGCCTGTCGGGAGCAACGAAACCCAGAAGTGTGAAGCCCGCTTGATCGTGGCGAGTAACTTGCTTTTGGAAGAAGCTGTTCAAGAGGAAAAGTTCCGAGCCGACTTATATTACCGACTCAATGTCATGTCGTTCCACTTGCCCGCCCTTCGCGAACGGACCCGAGACATCTCTTGCTTGGCCCGAAAAATGGCTGCGAAATTCAATCGCAAATTCAATAAGAACTTGTTCGACATCAACCCGCGAGCCCTGGCCGCACTCGAAACCTATCCTTGGCCAGGCAACATCCGACAACTTGAAAACGCCATCCAACACGCCGTCCTCGTCAGCGACGGTCCGGAACTGCAATTCGAGCATTTGCCCGATCAGGTCCGCGACCACACCGAAACGACCGTCCCCGAACCGGACAACACAGGCAACTCCACGATGTGGGATCAACAAAAAGAAGCGAGCGAACGCGCTGCCGTCCAACGGGCACTCCGCGAAAACGGATATAGCCGCTCTCGCGCTGCTGCCATGCTCGGGATCAGTCGCGTTACTCTCTACAAGAAGATGAAAAAATACGACTTGATGGAGATTCCGTTGCAGTCGCCGTCGGATAAATAAACTTCGATCAATCCTCCATCCCGTCAAACAACGGCATTCCTTGTTCAACGGGTTTTGGTCTCGCCTTACGACTTCGTCCGAGGATCGGCTTTCCGGCTTGGACCTGATGAGCTTCGAGTTCGGCGAGAACGACCTTCGCGCGCTCGAGAACTTCGTTTGGAACGCCGGCAAGCCGAGCGACGTGGATGCCATAACTCTTATCTGCACTGCCGGGACCGATCTTGTGGAGGAATACAATTTCGTCCTGCCACTCTTGAACTTGCACATTGTAGTTTCGCAAGCCCGGCAAACTCTCGGCGAGTTGGGCAAGTTCGTGGTAATGCGTCGCGAACAATCCGCGGCATTCGACGCGAGTGTGCAGAT
>CAYYUU010000919.1:0-3622 GCA_964474955.1 uncultured Alcaligenaceae bacterium
CGGGCCGCGCAAGGATGGCAGAAAGGAGCGTCTTCCTCCGAGGTGCTGCCGTTGACCGTCGGGACGGGCGCGAAGGCCAAGACGATTGCCCGCGACGAGGGCATTCGCGCCGACACAACGACCGACGCGATGGCCAATTTGCGACCGGCCTTTCGGCCCGACGGGACAGTGACTGCCGGAAATGCTTCGATGCTGAGTGACGGTGCCGCGGCTGTCGTCGTCGGAACGATGCAAGCCGCCGAAAAACTCGGAATTAAGCCGTTGGCCCGAATCGTTGCGTCTGCGACAAGTGGCGTCGCGCCCAAGGATATCTTTATCGCTCCCGTGTCTGCCGTCCGGCAAGTGCTCGAAAGGGCCAATCTCCGGATGGACGACATCGACCTGTTCGAACTCAATGAAGCCTTCGCGGCTCAAATGCTCGCTTGTAATTCCGAATTAAAGATCGACGAGGAGAAAATCAACGTAAATGGCGGAGCCATCGCGTTGGGCCATCCGATCGGTGCGTCGGGGACGCGCGTGCTAGTGACTCTGTTGCACGCCTTGAAAGAACGCGACCTCAAGCGGGGCGTTGCTTCGCTCTGTCTTGGTGGTGGAAATGCCGTTGCGATGGTCATCGAACGCATTTGAGGAATACTGGATGTGTGTGTGGTTCCGGGGACGCGAAAAAAATAGACGTCTGGTCTCGGATGTTCGTTCGTAGGACAAGTTTTTAACCTGCCCAAAAAAATACATGGACAGGTTAAAAACCTGTCCTACGGTCTCAACCAACAAAACCGAACACTCACCAATTTCTAGTTCCCCAACTACCCGGAACCGTCCTTAATCCAGTGATCCTTTCCTTGCACGGACGGCTCAGAGACTCCCCGAATAGGAACTCGATTTCACCTCACCACCGAACCCTTCTTGCTTTTTTTTCCAAAACCTGCCTAAATCACCTTTCCAAACTTGGCTCCTGTTGGACCGACCCTCCGACCGGAATTGGAAACTGGTTGCGCGAAACGCCAGGAAGGCGATCAGCCACAAGTAACTTCGTTTGTGATCGAGGAGAAAGAAGTACGATGCGAAGGATGATTGCATCCACTCTGTTGCCGTTGTTCGGTTGTGTGCTGCTTTGGTGTCTGACCGGTTGTGGAGCGAGCCCCGAGGACAACAACGTCGCCGAAGCACCAAAACGACAAGAGCCCAAACGCGAAAAAGATACCTCCACCGACGAACC
The DNA here is from genome assembly GCA_964474955.1 of uncultured Alcaligenaceae bacterium. Taxonomy (GTDB): domain Bacteria; phylum Planctomycetota; class Planctomycetia; order Gemmatales; family Gemmataceae; genus CAYRFQ01. The sequence continues at coordinate 1,217 of CAYYUU010000919.1, forward strand.
TACAAAGACGTCGGAACCGAAGAACAGCCAACAGCAAACTGAGAAGAACAACGACACCGACGCCAAGAAAACTACGGTGGGCGACTTGAAAAAAATCGAGGCGGTGAAGCATGCCCACGTCGAGACGGGGAGGAACAAGTACGTCACGAATATTGCGTTCCCATCCGAAGACCGACTCATGTGGATCGAGCATCGCACCGAAGCTCAGGACATGAAGGTCGCATTCAAGAGTTTGGACCTGAAGACGAAGAAGTTCGCTGAAGTCGACCTCAAACTACCGAAAAGTTTCTTCCACGCATCGCTTTCGCAAAACGGAAAAAGGTTCGGATATCTTTTTTACAGCACATCGCCAATGCCCCAGATCGTGCTCTTCGATGTGACGACGCGAAAGCAAATCAAGAAATTGGAAGCTCCCTTTACGACGAGTGATTTCCAAATCTCTCCCGAAGGCGACACGATCGTTGTTCGAAAATTCCTGCAAAAGGATGGAAAAGTAATCGGGACGGCCATCGCCATGCTCGACGTCAAGACGGGCAAAGCTGGGCCTTGGCAAAAGGTCCCCGACTTTTCGCGGTTGTCCTTCTCTCGCGATGGGAAGGTCGTGGCTGTTCACACGCAACAGGAAAATTCTTCGATGCCGATTTGGAACGGAAAGACGAACAAGAGCACCAACTTTGAGCTGGAAGATTCCTGGGTGAACGCGGTGCTCGCTCCGGACGGAAAGCACTTGGCCGTCCTGGAAGGAAAGAACCCTCCGTTCGAGATTAAACTGATTGACCTCAAAACACGGAAAACGAAGACTACCTACCCCGTCCTTTTCAATTACGGCCAAATCGGCATTTCGCTGGACGGGCAGGTCGTTGCGCTGGCTGTATACAAACTTGTTTTCTTGAACGGAACAACCGGGAAAAAAATCGGGGGGGCGGATATTCCCGACTCCAAGAACTCGGGGTCGCCGTATACCATGGTCCTTTCGAACAACAAGGGAGCGCTGGCCATCGTGACTCCCGAGGGCTTGACTGTATGGAAACTGAAAGGAGAGTCGGAGAAATAGGGTTCGGAAAGTTGCTTTTCGCGGGGCGAAAAGTTCTTTTCTTTTGTGACTTTTCGCGGAGCGAAAAGCAACTTGTTCACTTTGTGGTAATATTCGGTCGCGGCGGAGCCTTCATGCCGTGGCCCAGATAAAACCCGGTGTGGGCGGGGATGTTATAACCAACGTTCTGCCAAGCCACGCCGAGCCGATAAACCGGGTCGTGCATCAGCGTATGAATTCGGTGCTTGGTCGGAATGGTCGTCGGAAAGATTCGCAGTTCCTTGCCGTCGAACGTGCGGGCGACCAGTTCTTCCCGCCAGTCGCCGAGGATGTCGGCACACAAGCAAGGGTTGGACTTCGAGCCGTTGTTGGAGGCGCAACTGTACGCTCGTCCGGAAAAAAGACGGATATCTCGTTCGTTTTTGTGGTCCCATTTAGTGATCGAAACGCCGTCGAGAAGTTCGCGGAGTAAGTCTCCATCCCACCAGATGAGCATGTTGCAAGGACGCGGCGTTCGTCGGGAAATTTGCTTGCCGCGAGCGTTGTACAAGCCACCAACTCCGCGCGCCCACATCTCAAAACCGCGATGGCGAGGATCGATGTCGGCAGCACAAGCACGTCCGACGCCACGCTTTCCGAATGATCGTTTTCCCCAGATCAACTTCCCCGTCTTGGCGTCGCGAAAGCCAATGCCTATTTTGCTGGCGCGGTCACCGTGCGCGGCATAGACTTCGAGTCCTCGCCGGTCTGGATCCATGTCGGAAAAGTGCAACGCATCGCCGTGGCCCCAACCAGTCGAGTAGAGTCCCTTCCCGTTGTCGTCGATCACCGCGGCGCCGTAGATGATCTCGTCCTTGCCGTCTTGGTCGACATCGCCAACGCTCAGGCAGTGATGGCCCTGTCCGCGATACGCTCGATTGCCGCGTGTACCGTCGTCGCTGTCAAAGGTCCAGCGGTGAGAGAGCTTTCCATTGCGCCAATCCCACGCCGCCAACACACAACGTGTGTAATATCCGCGGCAGAAAACAACGCTTGGTCGTTTGCCATCCAAATAGGCGACACAGGCCAGAAACCGATCCACACGGTTTCCGTAGTTGTCGCCCCACTCGCGTACACGACCGCGCGGAGGAATGTAGTTTGTTGTCGCGAGGGCAGCTCCCGTCTTGCCATCGAACACAGTCAAGAATTCGGGACCTTCGAGGACATATCCTCGCGCATTTCGATGATCCGCTTCGGCGTTGCCAATGACCTCACCCTTGCCGTCGATGGTTCCGTCGGCGGTTTTACAAACGACTTCGGCCTTCCCATCGCCATCGAGATCATACACCAAGAACTGTGTATAGTGAGCACCTTCGCGGATGTTCTTGCCGAGG
>CAYYUU010000920.1:0-3616 GCA_964474955.1 uncultured Alcaligenaceae bacterium
CGACGACGGGGTTATAGCATGGCTTTGCGCGGCTCGGCTGGGAGTTCGTTGGTGTGTTATCTGTTGGAAATTACGGATATTGATCCTTTGCGGTTTGGTTTGTCGCTCGATCGTTTTCTCCATCCGGGAAGAGCCGACTTGCCGGACATCGATCTCGATTTTGATTGGAAGGTCCGAGATGAGGTGATTGCCCATACGATTCGGCGACATGGTCCTGAATATACGGCTATAATCAGTTCGCATTTGTTTTTTCAGCCGCGTTCGGCGTTTCGGGAAGCCGCGAAGATACATGGCTTGTCGAATGAGCAAATTAGAGACCTGGCGCAAACGCTCGACGAACGAGTGGAACGAATCGTTGTGCCGAATCCGAATCAAAATCCTTCCGAGAATCCGCCCCGAAGTTTTCCGCTCGAACCGCAGCGGTGGCCGCGTTTGGTACGCGATTCTCGCGTTCTGCTTGGACATCCACATCATTTGTCAATTCATCCGGGTGGCATCATCATCACGCCAAGACCCATCGAGGAATATGCCCCTCTGCAGCGGGCTCCGAAAGGAATTGTCATTACGCAATTCGAAAAAGATGCCGTCGAGGAAGTCGGATTGGTCAAGATAGATTTGCTCGGTAATCGCGCGTTGGCACTCGTTGACGAAGGGTTGAGGCATACTAACGGTGCTTTGTCACATAAACAATTACTTCGTTTGCGTCAGGGGCAAGATGATTCTGCGACGATAGATTTGCTTCGGCGTGGAGATACTCTTGGGATCACGCAATTAGAATCTCCGGCCATGCGGCATCTGTTGATTCAAAATCAGACGAGTGGTTTGGAACACGTCATCCAGACGCTGGCTCTCGTGAGACCGGGTGTTGCGTCGATCGGGATGAAGGAGACGTTTTTGCGGCGGCGTCAGGGACTCGAAGAGACTTCGGCACAACATCCGAAGCTTGATACTCTGTTGGCCAGGTCGCAGGGATTGATGTTATACGAAGATGATGCCCTCGAAGTATTGAAGGCTCTACTGGGTGTTCCGATACATGAAGCTCACCGATTTTATAAGCGTATTACCAAATATGCGGCGGACGAAGGACCGGCATTATTGGAAGAGTTTATAAATCGTTGTCGGCAACAGAAAGTTCCAGAACGATTGGCTTTGGATCAGTGGGCACAACTTCATAAGTTTCGGCACTATACATTTTGTAAAAGCCATGCGACGAGTTATGGATTGATTGCCTGGATTGGTGCATATCTCAAACAACATTATCCTTTGGCTTTTTGGGTTGCTGTGCTGAATAACGCGATGGGATCTTATCCTCGGCGTGTTTATATCGAAGCGATCAAACAAGCCGGTATCGAAGTGAGGCTCCCGTGTGTGAATCGTTCGCGTGCGGAATTTTCGCCGGAAGAAAAAGCTATTCGAGTAGGGTTGGGAGTGATCGCGACGTTGCCGGAAGAAGTCCGAAACAAGATTTTGAATGAACGAGAGCAGGAAGGGCCGTATCAAAACTTGGAGGATTTTTGGCGAAGAGTTCAACCAGGACCGGAGGCGTTGTCTACTTTGATTCGGTGTGGTGCGTTGGATTTTACCGGGGCGAACCGACCGACTTTGTTTCTGCAGGCGGAGCTGTTGGGCGTCTTTCAAAAACGTAAACGCAAAAAGGATGTGGCCACGAAAGAGCTATTTCCGATGAACGCGGCCCGTTTTTCGGAGAGTTGGTGTCCCAAAGATATGACGCCCGAACAGCGCTGGCGCGACGAGTGGGCGCTATTGGGATTTTTGCTCGGACCGCCGCTGATGTCGCTATTTCGCAAGCGCCTCTCGGATGATTTAATCACGACCCGAGAACTCCGAAATTATGTCGGTCGCACGATTCGTTTGGCGGGCGTTACTGCGACCGCGAGAAATGCTCGAACTTCGGATGGACGAGATATGCAGTTTATTAGTTTGCAAGATGAGTATGACTTGGTTGAGGTCAATTTGTTTCCGGGGAGTTGCGAGTTGATTGCACATCTGGAGTTGGGGCCGTATATCGTTGAGGGAATCGTTAATGATCATCTTGGTGTGATTGCTATTAATGCGCAGAAGTTCAAGAAGTCGGTCCTGGTGTAATAGAAGTAGTAGGCACACTCCATGTGCCGTGACCAAATTAGTAGGCACCCCGAACGCGAAATTGATTGTTGTCCGGATTTTGTGTTGAGTGTGGGAATTTGAAGGTCCGGGAACCAAGACACTCAAAAACCAAGACAATGGTTACGGCACACGGAGTGTGCCTACTACTTTTCCAAACAAAGACCAGAACAATGCAACAACGATCCATTTGTCATCTCGACGTTGATGCCTTTTTTGCTTCCGTGGAACAACGGGATGATCCAAACCTGCGCGGAAAGCCTGTGGCCGTGGGGACGGGCGTGGTGGCCAGTTGTAGTTATGAGGCGAGGCGTTACGGAGTGCGAACGGCCATGCGTTTGGCCGAAGCGCGGCGGCGTTGTCGGCCATTGATCGTGGTCCCCGGACAATATCCGAAATATGAGATGGCATCGCGGCAGATTTTGGCGATGTGTCGTGAAGTGACTCCGGTTGTCGAAGTTGCGGCGCTCGACGATTTATATTTGGACGTCTCGAATGATGGTCTCGAGTTGGATGACCCGCTCGTTCTCAAGATGGCTACGGGGATACGCGAGAGAGTTCTCGGCGAAATCCAACTGAGTCTTTCGATGGGACTCGGGGCGAATAAATTCGTTTCTCGCGTGGCGACGACCGAAGCCAAGCCGGGACGAATCGTGCAAGTTCCGTGGGGAACTGAACGGGAATATCTCGCGCCGTGGTCAGCCGACTTGATTCCGGGCGTCGGGCACAAGACGGCCTTTCGTCTCGGGCGGTTGAACGTCAACAAGATTGGTGAGGTGGCCGAGATGCCGCGGCCCGTCTTGCGATCGCTGTTGGGGCAAAACAATGGCAAACAAATCCATGACTACTCGCATGGAATCGATCCGCGGCCCGTGGTGGCGTCGAAGCAACAACAGACGATCAGCCGCAGTACGAGTTTTGATCCACCGGAAGCCGATCGCGATTTCTTGCGGGCGATGTTGTCGTACTTGCTCGAACGGGCTTGTTCGTGGTTGCGGTGGCAAAACTTGATGACACGCGCCGTGGCGGTCCAAGTTCGATATGGAGATTATCGCAGCGATGGCGGACGCGAGACGTTCCGCGAAGCGACGAACGACGAACTCGATTTGCAGGCGGCGGCGCGAGAACGTTTCGAAAAAGTCTACACTCGACGGTTGCCGCTGCGATGGCTCGGAATCGAACTTGGCCCGTTGATGGAACCGAACTCACAGATGGAACTTTTCGTCGATCCAGAAGACGAAAGACGGAAACGGTTGTTGGGGGCGAAAGATAAGATTCGGAAACGGTTTGGGTTCACGTCGATCTCAAGCGGAGAGACCCTGTTGTTGGATCAGAAGATGGACAAAGATCGTGAAAATTATGTATTGCGGACGCCGTGTTTGACGAGGTGAGAAATGTTGAGGAAATAATGCAGGAAGGAATGTTTCCCGCTTCGCTCATGTCCCTTGCTTGGGCTTCGGGTTGGTGGATAAACGGCCGGCAAACGACAAGC
>CAYYUU010000921.1:0-3614 GCA_964474955.1 uncultured Alcaligenaceae bacterium
ACTGGCAGGTAGAAAATGCGCACACAAAAAACACAAAAAAGCCAGGTTGGGTATTTTTGTGTTTTTTGTGTACAGAATTTCCAGTCCCCGTCTCGAATTTGGGAGTTCGCCAGAGCCATCGATTGGGAACTTCTGAGAGTCGCCCGGGCTTGGGTTGGGACCGAAAACAACAGCGCTCATGTCTGTTGGAAACCGGAAAATCCCAAACCAAGGCGACCCGACAAAACGAGATACGCTCTATGTATTTCGTGTTCACAGAGAAAGAACGCATCTCTTGGGCGTCCTTTCGCGGAGCGAAAAGCAACTCAAGAACAATCAACTCAGAATATCTCTCACAACATTTCCATGCACATCCGTCAATCGAAAATCCCGCCCGGCGTAATGATATGTGAGTCGCTCGTGATCGAACCCGAGCAGGTGCAATATCGTAGCTTGAAGGTCATGGACATGAACTCGGTTTTCGACGGCATGAAAGCCGAGTTCATCCGTCGCTCCATACGTCAATCCGGGTCGAACTCCACCACCCGCTAGCCAAACCGTGAACGCTTGCGGATGATGGTCTCGCCCAAGACGACGACCGAGAGCCGGATTGCTTTCGACCATCGGCGTTCGACCGAACTCGCCGCCCCAGATGACGAGTGTATCGTCGAGTAGTCCGCGTTGTTTCAAGTCTTGCACGAGAGCCGCCGAAGCCTGATCGGTCGCCCCACAATTCCGCCGGACGTTCCCCGCCACGTCCGAGTGAGCATCCCAACCTTCGTGATAAATGTTCACAAACCGAACTCCGCGTTCGACCATTCGCCGTGCCAACAGACACGCCCTTGCAAACGACGGACGGTTCGGATCACAACCGTACATTCGCAAAGTCGCTTGCGTTTCCGTCCGCAAGTTCGTCAACTCCGGTGCCGACGTTTGCAGCCGAAACGCCATCTCATACGAATCGATTCTCGCCGCAATGTTCGGATCGCCGACCGTCGAAAGCCGCTGACGATTCAATTGATTCACCAGATCGAGAGTATCGCGTTGGAGCTGTCGGTCATAGCCATTCGGACTTGCCACGTTGAGGATAGGCTCTCCGCGACTGCGGAGACGCACGCCCGCGTATCGCGTCGGCATGAATCCGCTCGACCAATTCGAGGCCCCGCCGCTGATTCCGCTTCCCGTCGACATCACGACGAACGCCGGCAAATTCTCCGTCACCGCTCCGAGCCCGTAGATCACCCACGAACCAAGACTCGGGCGTCCCGGTTGTGCGAATCCGGTATTGAAAAAGATTTGTGCCGGAGCGTGGTTGAACTGATCGGTGTGCATCGACTTGATGAGGCAGACGTCGTCGGCAACTCTCGCCAGGTGCGGCAGCATCTCGGACAACTCAGCTCCGCTTTGTCCGTATCGCGAGAAACGATATCGCGGACCCAACGTCGCCGCATCGGGACGAATGAAGGCGTACCGTTGACCACCAATCACCGAGGGCGGAATCGGATGGCCTTCGAGTTCTTTGAGGCGTGGCTTGTGGTCAAACAGTTCGAGTTGGCTCGGAGCCCCGGCCATGAAAAGATGAATCACCGCTTTCGCCTTGGGCGCGAAGTGTGGCTGACGCGGCGCGAGTGGATTACGTGTTTGCGTTTGCGACGAATCGGCCCTGCTTGCGGTTGCTCCAGTGAGCAACGAAGCCAAAGCAATCTTGCCGACGCCGTAGCCGCAGTCCTGGAAAAAGTGACGCCGTGAGATGGGAGTGGGGTTGTCTTGCATCATGGTTCTCGCAACAAATGGCCTGAGTTCGTACTCACGATTGTACTACGCGTTCTACTTCGCACTACCAATCTCGTCGCCTTCGTCGATCACTGCCCCTTCCTTCGCGAATGGTGTTGCGAGTCTGGACCAACAGAATGATGTACCAGATGTACAACCCAATGGCCGCAATTGCGACCACACCGACGACGCCCATCATGGCTCCGAAGAAGGCTTGTGGGTTCCCGCGAAACATGGCCGGATTGGCGAAGGCAAACATCGACGTGGTCAGCAGCAGGATGACAAACAAGACCCCGACCCCAACGGCAGTGCAGAGGTAAACCATGCAGCTGGTGGCGAGGCCCTGGTTGTCGAAATAAAGGGCCACCCCTCGCAAGAACAGTAGAAACAAGATCCAACTGGCCAAGTTCAATCCGTTCTGCACCAGAGTCATCATCATCATCACAGGCGCAAGGTCTGCAGGTGGTGGGCCGCCCGGTCCGGCACTCGCTCCCATGCAGCCTTGCATGAACCCGCCCATGACCGACAAGAGAAAACAAATCAGGGACCAGACGATGAAGTTCCTCGCACCCGACTCTTTGGGCACATGGCAGCACATGCAATATCCGATGAAACCCAACAGCGCGCCAACAAATATGACGATGGCCGATGTCCCGACGGCGAGCAACGCGAAGACTCCGTAGGCTTGCATGTTCCTGCCACCACCGCCCGGACCAGCGATGGCCACGCCCAGAAGGACCACCACAAACATCACCGCGGCGGCGATGAGGACCATGGCTATCCCAATGAGCATGTTCGAAAGGCCCTTGCTCGTCTTGGACCACGCGGCGGACGAATCTCGGCGTCGGTCGTAGCGGTCGTAGTCGTCGTAGTCGTCGTACCTGTCGTCGTAGCGATCGTCATAGTCGTCGTAGCGATCTCGGGAGTAGCGGTCCCGGTCTTCGTCCCGGCGATAGTCTCCGCGGTCCCCTCGTCCCCGAGAATATTCTCTCTCGTCGGGGTAGTCCGCAGCCGAGGAACGACGCTCTCGATATCCGCTACTCGACCCACCGAGCGGAGCCGCACACACCGGGCAATACCCGCTTGCCAGTTCCGACCGGGTGAGTTCTGTGTCACATTCGGGACAAAATCTATCTGGCATACCAACTTCCGATCTTCAAGAACAGGAAAGAAAGCCGGAGAACAAGGGAGTCGGAAATAAGGACGTCGGATATTTGAAAAGTTGCTTTTCGCTCCCCGAAAAGTCGCGAAAGACGACACTCCAGAGCACACAAACGTACCACTAATTTATCCGTCTGTCCTTGTCCCCCGCAGGAGTCAGCCCCATCAAGAGTCCCTTCTTCGTTTCTCCGGCAGATTTTGCCGATTCCGTTCTGAGTTCCCGTGTGGTTCCGGCTTGGACAATTCGTTCTGGGTAGATCCCTGAACTTCCCTCGGACGTGGGACCGCACAATCACGGATAGTGCTACTTTAGGCCAGGGATTGAAAAACGACAAAAAAACTCAACGGACCAGCGGACGGTTCGTTAGTCGCATCGCCACGGACGAACACAGTGACAGCGTGTTGTCACAATTCGGACAACAGGTCCCTGCCATGGGGCGTCATTCTTTCGTGATCATTTCGTCCAAGTTGAACACAACCCGGGCCACCAATGTCCACGCGGCGTGGTCGATGGCGTTCTTGGAATTGGTCCCCGCGATGGTTCTGGCGTTCAGCTCGCCGGCCACCAACCGCTTTCTCGGCCTGCGGGACGACGCGCGCACGCACAGCGTGTTCCTGCAGGGCGACCACAACTACGGCAAGGTCGTCGTGTCCATGCCGTTGAACTACGAGATCGACAACGTCACGGCAAAGGCGGTGCC
>CAYYUU010000922.1:0-3613 GCA_964474955.1 uncultured Alcaligenaceae bacterium
AGTGATTGGATCGGGCGCTTTATAGGTCCGCTTTGGAGTTGGTGGTTTCGCGGTTTCCTCTTCTTCGGCAATCACTCGCGCGGTCACCAGGATCACCAAATGCATGTCGACTTCTTTTTCGAGCGTGCTTCCGAAAATGTCGCTAATCTCGGAAAGTCCGGGTACCTTTTGGCGAATACGAATTTTGCTTTTGCTCTTGCCGACATGAAAAAGGACGGTGTTTCCGTCCGCGACATGATAGTTTCCTTTGACTGCGAATTTTTTGATGTTGGGAATCTCGACGACCTTGGTGATTTTTTCGTTGGTCTGTTGATCTTCGATTGTGAGCCGTACTTTGCGGAATTCGGCGATGCTACTCTGTTTGAAGTCGAGGCTGAGGCGGACGAATTTTCGGTCCGCGCTGACGATCGGCAGGCAGTTGAACTCTCTCTTTGTGAGGATGCGGTTTTGGATTCCGACGAGGGCAAGGTTTCCGTTGACGCTCGTCGCGCGAACACCATCGGGCACCACTTTGGAAGTCGCAGTAACGACTTTTGCAACCTGGCCGTTCATCACGGTAACCCGAGGAGCCATGACGCTGGAGAAGTGCCCGGATTTCACGGTTTTCCAGAAACTCTGGACTTGCTGGGGGTTCAGAAACGCTATTGGTTGGGTCGAATTCTGGAAACGTGGGTTCGGGCGTCCAAATCGTTTTTGGCTCTTTTCGAAGGCGTCTTTCGTCAGTACGGTCATCTGCAGGTCGAGCCTGACTTGAACGTTTTGCACCCGTCGCAACGCCGTGAGCAAATTCGCAACGTCGGCGTGGGTGTCCTTGTCCGTCGTTACGACCAAGCTCATTCCGAGAGGAAAGTACTGGGCTTGCCCGCATCCACCGTTTGCAGACCACGTGGCAGGTCGGACGGCGGTCGTGATGAGCGTGATCAATTCTCGTTCAAGCGTCTTGTTGGGAGCGTTTTTCTTCGCACCGAACATCCCTTGGATCGGGACGACCAAATCAGCGACGGGATAGGTGACCGTGACGAGTTTCTTCTTCTCGGCCTTGGGCATCTGGTAAATTGGTTGGATTCGGGAGTTGAGAAGAACCGGTTCAGCTTCACTCCGAACACACAGATCGCTCGGAGCGTGAGTGGCTTCGACCGACTGTCGAGGTTCACTCGAAAGGGCAAACCAAATTGCCAAGAGAGTTGCCAACATGAATTTCGTCCTCCTGGGGGTCGCGGGAAACCAGAGAGTGATAACGTCTCCGGCGGCGAGAGGTATAAACGGGCGGACGAAAGGAGACAAGACGGATCACGATGGATCGTAGACCAGTCAAAATGCCTGTTCCTGTCTTCTTGGACAGGTTGCAAACTTGTCTACGATTCCCAGCAACGAATCGAACTTCGGTATTGCTCAACGAGGACGAACTGACATGAAGAATAGTCAACCGGTTTGCGTCGTGACGGGCGGCAGTGCGGGTGTGGGTTTGGCGATTGCCAAGAAGTTCAGCGAACTCGGACATCGGCTCGTCATTTGTGCGAGGAACCCAGAGACCTTGGACAAGGCGAAATTGTCACTGACGGCCAACGGGAGGGCTTCGTGCGAGACACTCTCGCTCGATCTGTCGACCCCCGAGGCATGCGAGCAACTCGTCCAGACGGCCTGCGAGAAATTCGGACGAGTCGACGCCCTGGTCAACAACGTCGGTGCAGCGCCTTGCGCTCCCGTCGATCAACTCTCAAAAGCCGATTTCCGGCAAGCTCTCGCCCTCAACGTCGAGACCGTCTTCCACACGACCCAAGCCGTCTGGCCCATCATGAAAGAGCAAGCCGGTGGCCTGATCGTCAACATTTCGTCGCTGGCTTCGGTCGATCCTTTTCCCGGATTCAGCGTTTATGGGGCCTGCATCTCGTGGGTCAATCTCTTTTCAAAAGCCACCGCGGACGAAGGGAAACCGCACGGCATTCGCGTTTACAGCGTCGCGCTAGGTGCGGTCGAAACACAAATGCTGCGCGGCCTCTTTCCCGATTTCCCCGACGACCAGACTTTGGCTCCCGAAGAAGTGGCCGAGTTCGTGGCGGGGCTGTGTTCGGAGACGATGACACACACGACGGGACAGACTTTTTTTCTCAAGAAATAGCAGGTACTGTTGGGATAGGGCACACCTAACACGAACCCACGATTGCAAGCGTGCGATACATTGAGCCTGACCTTCACGTTGGCGGGAAAGCAAGCAGGAGAATAATCATGATAAAAAACTGGATCGTCCTGGCAGCTCTGTCACTTTTCATCCACCCCGTCGTGGGCATCAGTCAAGAACGTGTCAGGAAAATCCCCCCGACCGAGTTCGAGCGGCTGCACAAAGCGATTAAACCGCAGCGAGGCGAAAGCCCGTGGCGAGAGATTGACTGGGTCACCAACATCACCGAAGCTCGGCGGCGAGCCGTGTCGGAAGATAAACCTCTTGTGATCTTCACCGCGGCCGATGGAAGTCCGCTCAGTAGGACCTGAGGCGCGTGCACGTCGAACCGCGCTCGCTGGTTCACGGGGGCTCAGGTTGAGCCTCAATACGTTTCGAAGCATTTTATCCCGGTTGCGTTGGACACTTACTTTCGCGGCAACTCGCAGGAACTGGAGTTTTGTCGAATGGTTCGCGCCGGCGGAAATCATCTGGTCGTCGCCACGGCTGCTGGCCAGACTGTCGGCAACGGACGGAATTTGCGGCTACGGAAAAAGGAGCTGGCGCCATTGCTCGCGGAGTATGCCAAGCTCCCCGCTGCCCAGCGCAAACCAAAACTGCCGAATCCCAAGAAGGCGACTCCAGCCCGTCGCAAAGTGCCACGTCCACCACCCGGCGGTATGGTCATTCGCGGCTATTGCACCTACATGGGGCAGGAGAAAGACGGCAAGTTCCTGCGGTCCAAGGAATATTACTACAAAGAAAATCCGGATCGCTGGGCCGCCGAGACTCAGAGTGATATGTTCTGGCTCACAAAAAAAGAATGGCAATCACTCGTTCCGACCAATGCGAAATCCGGTAATTCTGCGAACGTCGCTGAGCCAATTCAAAGGCGTTTCTTCAGCACCATTGGGATCGACTACATGGAAGGTAGCGTCAACTCCCTGCCGCCTCGCAAGATGAGCATGACCTTGACCGTGAGGAAAGTCACCCCCGAGGCGATCCAACTGCGGCTCGATGGTTATGCTCATCTCGGCAAGGAATTTGATGCAAAGCTGCGCGGTAAGACCAATAGTCGCGGTTGCGAAATTCGCGTCCTTGGCTTTCTAACGTACAATCCGCGAAAGAAAGCGTTTGAACGGTTCGACATCGTTGGCATCGGCAAGGCTTGGGGATTGAAACGCCGCGACCGTCGTGCCATTCGGATTGAAGAGTATCCGTGGAACTATGGTATAGCCTGTGAACTTGTCACTGGCGATTCACCCATGGATCTTATTCCACCATATAACTTGTTGCACTATGGGTCTGCGGGGCCGTATTTCGGTAAGAAATAGACTGAATTAGTTCTCCTTTGCAGCCCCTGCAGTGAGGCCGTTCCGCTCACGCCATCGAATCAGTAACAGTTGTCGTTGTTGGCTTGTTCGAAAGGCACGCAGCGGCGACGCGTGCCCGTCG
>CAYYUU010000923.1:0-3602 GCA_964474955.1 uncultured Alcaligenaceae bacterium
GGGGTTGTAAATTGCTAAAAGATCCAACCCTTTTCGCGGCGCTAAAAGCAACTCTCCAAAACGCGACACTTGTTTCGGTGAAAAACCAACGCGGAAACACTGTGAGTTATAGAACCCTTTTGCAATATTCTCCAGTTTTTCCTTTGCTATATTTCCTTACACTGATTCATTTGTATATTAGGAGGTGGTATTTTTCGGGTTCGCCGCAGCTCTCCCATCCCACTTCGGCAGCGTGATGGAAAAATACATTCGAGTTTTCCGAATTCCATACAAGCCGCCAGTGGCATCATACTCTGCAAGTTCGGTGTGATCCGCAGAGTTGCCGGAGGAATTGGGGGAAGGTGCGGCACACCCGAATGGTTCTTATTGACGAATTCGCCGATATGGCTCACAGTTTACTTCAGGCTGGCAAATTATAGTCACATCCGTGATCAAAGGAGTTTCGTCGGGTTCCGCGGAATATCAAATTGATCATTCTCGGCGGAGCACAGCACGAAAGCGACCAAGGAATACTCCATCATGCGAACCATCCGCCAGACCACCGATACGACAATCGCCGACGACGGCACACCCATCCCTGCTTATCTCATCATGGACACCGAGAGTGTCCCGGACGGGCGGCTCCTGAGCAAGGTCAAATATCCGGATGAAGACGTCACGCCCGAAGAAGCCATCGAGCGAGCCCAGGAAGAGGCGCGGGAACGCTCGAGCACAAACTCCGACTTCTTGCCCGTCACGTTTCAGTATCCGATTTCCGTTTGCATTCTGCGTGTGGGCTCGGACTACCAGCTGCAGAATTTGACGTGTCTCGACGACCCCCACTACCGACCTCGCAAAATCGTCGAAGGATTCTGGAACGGCCTTGCGCACTATAAAGAGAAGTATCGCGAGAAAACGAAACTGGTGACGTTCAACGGCAGGTGCTTTGACCTGCCCCTGTTGGAGCTGGCCGCATTTCGCTACGGTTGCAGTGGCCGATCGTATTTTCAAACGAGCCGCAATCGTTTCGGCGGCGGGCACATCGACTTGATGGAACTCCTCACGAACTACAACGCCATTCGAATCACAGGTGGTTTGAATCTGCTGTCGAAGTTGCTCGGAAAGCCGGGAAAAATGGACATGGCTGGCGACCAGGTTTACAACATGTACCGGCAAGGCAGGATTCAAGAGATCAACGACTATTGCATGTTCGACACGCTCGACACGTACTTCGTTTTCCTTCGCACCCGCGTCATGCTCGGGGAACTCTCTATCGCCGCAGAAACCCGCCTGGTCCTTCAAGCCAAAGAATGGCTCCAGAGCAAGTTGTCCGAAATTCCGGCCTTGAGCCAATACCTGGAGAACTGGGTCGAATGGAATCCGTGGCCGTAATCAAGGGGAAAGGTAAAAGGTTGCGTTGTTGGCCGAAGGCCATACTCATCGTAGCTTGGTCATTCTGACCAGGTAACAAGACAAAACAACTCTCTCTATTTCCTTCGCCATTTCACGCCCTCGCGTGAGTCTCTTTCCACCTTCTGCCTTTCGAAGACTCTCGACCCTCTCTACGCTTTCCAAAACTCCAACAATCCCTTCGTCAAGAATGCCCACGCCGCTCTCGCGCTGTTTAAGCTCTTGTCGGCCTTTGCGTGTCGGTCTTGCAGACGGCGAACAAAGCCCTGCACCGACTTGACGAGGAGGGTCAACGGTGCGTCCAAAGTGACCGCGACTTTGTATCCGTTGATGGCCCAGTTGGGAGTTTTGATCTTCCGAAGATATCGCACCATCCCGATCGCAATTTGCGGTCCGGCGTAGTCGATGTGTTCTCGAGTACTCACCCTGCCGTGATGAAGGATCTCGACCTCGGGCCAGTAAACGAGCGGGCCGAGTTGACTCAGTCGAGTGGAAAACTCGAGGTCTTCGCCACCAAACACAAACGCCTCATCCCATCCGCCGCATTGTTCGAACGTGGTTCGCCGAACGAGGACCGCCGCACCCATCAAGACTTCGACATTTCGTTCGGCGTCGGCGTGAAATTGCTCTCGGCGATACCGGAAATAATCGCTCCGAAGGAGACCCGTCCATCGAATCCAGTTGACTTTATGGAGCAACGTTCGGATGGTTGGTCGAGTCCTGTACGAGACCTGGACTTCGCCATCCGTACCCCGCAGACGTGGCCCGATCATCACCGCGTCGGGATGCGATTCGGCATACTCGACCAAACTGCGGAGCGAACCCGCCGGAACGACGGTATCGTTGTTGAGGAAGAAGAGAAATTGGCCTTTGGCCCTCCCGGCAGCCTGGTTGTTGGCCGCCGAGAATCCTCGGTTGTCAAAATTCCGAACGAGCACGACTTCTGGAAAATCTCGGGCGACCATGTCCGGGGCGCCGTCTTCCGAGCCATTATCGACCACGACCACTTCGAGGTCGATTTCTTGAAGCGCCGGGTGCAAGGACTCCAGGCACTCTCGCAATTGTTCGCGGCAATTCCAATTGGCGATGCAAACCGAGACGGGACACACTGACGTTCGCTCACGCGCTAAGTGCCCCAATTCATGGCCCCCGACGTCCTCTGAAGGAGAACTCGTGGCAATCCGTGTCTCTCGGGACGAAACGCGGACTTCGTCGGTTTTGGAATCACATCCAAGAGTCGGAGTCATGGTGTATCGGTTTCCTGAAAGACACGAGCCCGTCGAGTTCTCATCTACGCGCTGACGCATTCCGTCTCCCAACATTCTCGCTTGAGATAGGGAAGGAACGGGCGGCTTCCGCAGAGGACACGCCCGAGCAGGTACTTGAACTTCTTGGCAGGAGCGAGCGGTTCGCGGGCGTACGTCCGCACGAGTCGTTCGTATTTCGCGAACGTCTCTGGGTTGAGGGGATTGTCAGCACCCTTGAAGGCGAGTGCCCAAATGTTGAGTGGTTTCTTTCGCGGTCCGTGGTATCCGAGCAACTTGGCGGAATACGGTTCGAGCAAGACCTTCACGGCTTCGGGGGTGAACCGCCAGTAGTCGCTCGGGTGATTGTGGATGTGGAAATAAAATGGCACCGAAAGGAACAGCGCACCATCGGGCCTGAGGACACGATAAATTTCGTCGAACCCACGCCAAAAGTGTGTTACGTGTTCGAACGTATTCAACGCAATCACGGTTCCCACGGATTCGTCTTCGTGCGGGAGGTTTTCGACGCTCGCGACGACGTCGACGCCGGGACCGGGACGAATATCGACTCCGGTATAGTTCTTTCCGTCGAAAAGCGGACGCAAGTTGATGAGTTCGTTTTGGCCGGGTTGTTCGGGGAGTTGATACGATCCGATTTCGAGGATCGGTTCGGGGAGCGAAAAGGTCTCGGTGATCGCGCGAGCGACACCCGAAATGAAACAATTCATGCGCAGCATCCTTGCATGGCAATAAGGTCGTGAACTGCGGTAGTCAGTCAAGAAGCACTCCGCACTGCCGAGGCCGGGGCCAGTGCACAGCAGGCGGACGGCCTCCAAGATTTTCGGCCCAATCAAACCACGAACGAGCAATTCGTGTCAACGGCAAACAAGTTGAGAGTTGAGGGTTGAGAGACGCACACTATTCTTACGCGAAGACGCAAAGTCTTGTTTTTTGGCCAGAATGGCT
>CAYYUU010000924.1:0-3601 GCA_964474955.1 uncultured Alcaligenaceae bacterium
TTGAGGAATGCTTTCGCTACTTCACCGAGCTGGCGGCGTCACCTTCAGTTTTTGCCACCGTATCACCTTCCGCTTAATAATCCGTCCATCAACGTTCAACGGGAGCGCTTACCCGTTCAGAAAACCACGCCGGATCCATCCAAAATGGCCGCCGGTGTGTCCGACCTTACACAGCTGCGGATGCCAGATGTGTTGCCGAAGTCGCTTCATGTACACATCGGCATCGGGGCCTTTTTTCGACTTGATCCAGAACCCGATCCGCCCCGCTGCCGGAACCAAATACCCATCCGCCGTCCCCAGGACACTCACGATTCCTTCGAGAATGTTGTCGTCATGACTATAGTACGAATCGATACCCCTGCGAGCAGATCGTAGAGCTGGTCCGAGACGATACCCATACTGGACCGAAGGGGCAAACACTATCACCCGTTCCAAACTGTCCGGAGGCATCATGCTTGCCGCGTCAAGAATGACCCGACATCCCGAACTGAAGCCCATGAAAATAATCTTCCGGTCGCGCTGTTTTGCGAGGACTTGCTGCGCACGTTGGGCCAATTGTCTGGCCGCAGTGATCTGTCCCTTGTGGTCGGCGTGGTCTTGCACGGGGTTGCCGAATCGCGACCAACGGACCGTTTCGACGTCGACCTTGAACGAAGAGAAATCGATTACGTC
This sequence comes from uncultured Alcaligenaceae bacterium, assembly GCA_964474955.1. GTDB lineage: Bacteria > Planctomycetota > Planctomycetia > Gemmatales > Gemmataceae > CAYRFQ01. The sequence continues at coordinate 673 of CAYYUU010000924.1, forward strand.
GAGAATCGGACGCGACAAATCGAATTGACCTCCCGACCCGTTCGCGACAAGCAAGAGCGGTGGCAGCGGCTTCGGCGTTTTCTCTTCCTGGGCCGATCCGACGTTTGTTACTCCGGACCACGCCAGCACAATCAGTCCGGCAAAACCAAGTTGCGCAATCCTCACAGGAAACCCTCCAACGGACTATGGACGAAATGAAATGGTGTCGATCTGTCGGATCACACGGACTGTGTGCTCTGGACTTGGCCCAAGATCGAAAGCTTCTCCAAGAAGTTTAAAGGACGAACGCCTAAGTGCCGGGGCGCCGCAGACATTTTCCGACGTTTCTTCGTCACTGCTTCCCTATCTCCCACGCCACTTCCTACAGTTGCATCGACCCATCGCGAAAGTACAAAACGCCTAGGGATCACAAGCGACACAATCGTCTCGGCGCTTGGTATACTTGGGGCAGAACCCACTTGCTTTTGCACCACGGAGAGAACTTGATGGACTGGTCCGACACACACAAACACACCCCCGATAGTAGCTTCGACGGCGGCGACCTGGATTGCGGGAACGGGTTGTTGCTGCTCATCCGCAAACACATCGACCCACTCCAGAGAGGGCAACTTCTGGAAATCCGTTCGACCGATACTTCTGTCGAAGATGACCTACCGTCGTGGTGCCGCATGACCGGCAACGAAATGGTCTCGCGGACCAAACACGGCAACCAACGGAGTTATCTGGTCTGCAAGGGACCGCTCGCGGCACGAACAGAATCTTCCACGAAGCCAACAGGACCTACACGGACTCCGACAACACGAACAAGCGATTCACCAACCGAACGTCGGACACCAGTGGAGCCCGCATCCGTCCCGCAAATTGTTCCTCTCTCGGTGATGGGCGTTGGAAGTTGGCCCCGACCCCGATGGATGTTGCAAGCCCTCGAAGAGTTTCTCTGTGGTCGACTCGAAGAAGCGGCCTTTCACGAGACCGCCGACGACGCCGTTCGTCTCGCCGTCAAATCCCAAGAAGAAGCAGAAGTCGACGTCGTCACCGATGGGGAACAACGACGCGACAACTATTCGAGCTTCGTCGGCAGTCGACTCGACAATTGCCAACTCATCCCGATTACCGATTTGCTGCCGTACGTGGATGACCCGGAGAAATTTGAAAAGGAGTTACGAGCCCTCGACGTTCCCGCCGACCTCGTGCGACATCCCGCCGTCTTCGGAAGACTCAGCCGAAGTCGACCAATCACGGTTCACGAGTTGGAGTTCGCCAAGACGATCACTCCGCGACCCGTGAAAGTCGCACTCCCCGGACCATACTTGCTCACGCGAACAATGTGGCTCGAATGCGTGTCGGACAAGGTATACACCGAACGCGAAGACCTCGCCACCGATGTCATCCGCGTCTTGCGTGAAGAAATCGCCGACTTACTCGCGGCGGGTGCATCTCTGGTTCAACTCGACGAGCCGGTCTTGACCGAAGTGGTGTTTGGAGGCGGAAAACGCAAACGCTCGTTCATGTGCGGAGCCCTCGGACTCCGTGGCGAGGCTGACATCGAGCTGGCATTCGCGGAAGATCTGTTGCGGCGCACTCTGGAAGGATTTCCGAAAGAAAGACTCGCGTTACACGTCTGCCGCGGGAATTGGTCTCGCGACGAAGCTGTCGCGTTGCAAGGGGATTATCGACCGCTATTGCCATTGCTCAAGAAAGTGCCCGTCGGAACATATTTCTTGGAGATGTGTACGCCGCGAGCCGGAGAACTCAAAGTGCTCAAAGGTTTGCCGAAGGACAGCCGCCTCGGACTCGGCGTCGTGAATCCGAAGACGGCGACCGTCGAAAACGTCGAAGAAATTACCGAACGAGCGGAGAAGGCCATCAAACTTTTCGGTCCCGAACGAGTGTTATTGAATCCGGATTGTGGTTTCGCGACGTTTGCCAACACTCCGATTGCACCGGGCGAACTGGCCAAGCAGAAACTCGCGTCTATCGTCGAAGCCTCACGAAGATTGCGAGACAAATACAACATAGAGGATGCCCGATGACGACCGAACACGACCTCTACCAAGCCGTCCTCGACGCACCCGACGACGACGCACCTCGTCTGATCTTCGCTGACTGGCTCGAAGAAAATGGCCAAGCTAAACGTGCGGAGTTCATCCGCACACAGATCGACTTGGAGCAACACCGCGAGTTGACGCCAAATTGGTTTCGGCTGTTTCGAAGGTCCGAGCGGTTATTGAAGGGGAACGTTCGCAAGTGGTCTCCCAAATTGGAAGGGTGGATGCGTTCGCCGGTGTTTCGGCGTGGCTTCATCGAGGGGCTGACATCGGGAGGTGGTAGGTTCGCCGAGGGAGCAAAACGATGTTTCGAGTTGGTTCCTTTGCGATGGTTAGTCGCGGAGAACGAGTGGAGGAGGTGGCGGTTTGCTCTGGAGATTTTCCAATCGCCGGAACTCGCGCGACTTCGTGCCCTGACTTTGAGTTATACCTCCTTCATCGCAGGCGAGGTGATCCCGGGCCCAAAACAAATGCCGAATCTGCGTCACCTCGAAATCGTGTCCGACTACAACGAACCGTTCCGCGAACGCTTGAACCCGGATTGTTTGCCAAACCTCGATACGCTCGTTTTGCACGAATGCGACGTCTTGCCACACATCGTGAAATCGTCGTTGTCGGAGCAAATCAAGCGATTACGTTGTTGGGCGGTGAGGATGGGTGATCTCGAAATACTTGCGCGGAATGATCACTTTCGGCGACTCGAGACACTCGAATTATTGGTGGAAGTTCGCGCCGGCGGAGACATCAGCGCATCGAAATTCGTTGGGTGGCTCGTGAAATCTCCGTTGGCTCCGAACTTGAGAAAGTTGGCGCTGAACATGATGGGGCTGCAACAGAAAGATGTCAAGATTCTCGCGGATTGTTCGGCATTTTCGCAACTC
>CAYYUU010000925.1:0-3600 GCA_964474955.1 uncultured Alcaligenaceae bacterium
AGGGGAGTCCAACAACCGTTGGATGTCGGAGTCTCGCGGCCAAGGGTTTTCGAGGTCGAGGATTCGGAAGTGCGATACCAGCGAACATTCCGCCAGACTGCGAAACACTTCGTTTGGGCGACCGGAAAGGACTCGCAACCCCACGACCCACGGCCAATAGAGAGTTTCGCGGATTTGTTGGAGTTTCTCCGCAATCCCACCTTCGTCGTATTCCCCCACCTGGACGATGACGAGCCCGCGATCAAAGGATACGGAGCAAGTGTCTTTCGGGAAAAAGTCTCGCCAGCGTTTGCGAGCTTGACGGACGAGATCTTCTTCGAGTGGTTCCAATAATAAGCGGTCGGGATCTCTTTCGAAAACCTTCGCGAGTTGGCACTGGACGCGAATCAGTTCGGCGTGTGGGTCTTCCTGTTCTTCGAGATAGTCGGCGAGGATCAAACGCGGCGCGTCGTTAAGGAAGTCATTTCGGACGCTCTCTAACAACTTGAGGGTTTGTTGCGAAACGAGGGACATGGGAATATTCCCTTTTGAGGTGTTGTGGGTTCGTGAAGCGGTATTGGTATCATGACCGATGGACGAAGAGGCCGCAAGAGAACACGAGACCATATTACGACACCTTTTCGAGGGACATTCTGTGATCTCAACTCGTCGAGATCAACGCAACAAACGACCGGGGACAGCGGCGTTCACGACGCTCCTGGAGTTGGTTCTCGTTACGTCGTTTCTGGCGAATGCCGCGGGGTATCATGCGGCGGTACACAAAGAGTTGAAGGCCGTTCAAGCCAAGCTCGATAAGACCGATCCCAAATGGCGATGGGAAGACATGATGGCCCAGCGCAACGCCAAGTTTCCCGAATCGAAGGAGACGGTGGCGTTGGTGTTGAAACTGGGAAAGCAAATCAACGCGTCAAAGTACAGGAAAACCGACTATCCTCGTTCGCTTGATGTCCTTCCGCCTCCGAACGTCCGATTGAGTCCGCAACAGGCCAAAGATCTTCGCAACGTACTGCGGCCCGTCAATGGTTTGATGAAGCAGGCCAGGTCACTTGCGGATCGTCCGGTGACACGTTTTCCGCCGAAGTATGACAAGGAGCACCTTCTCCATCCGTTCTCAGCGCACGAGGATGCGTTTTGGAGGTTGCGAGAAGTATTGTCCAACGCAGCTTTACACCAAACAGACGAGGGAAACCTGAAGGAGGCCTGGCAGTCGAGTCGCGCGATGTGGTGGTTGGCGAGGTCGGTGGGAACTGAGCCGGTTAAGTCATCTCAAAACCGGAGGGCGTTATTTCTGGTAAAAGCAATCGAGATTATGGAGCGGGTGTTGGCCCAAGGAGAATGGAAGGCGGACGAACTCGCGAAGATGCAAGAACAGATGGAGGCCGAGACAAACTATAACTTGTTAGAGTTGGGGATTCGAGGAACTCGCGGGTGGTGTGATCATTTCCTCAACCGAGCCCAACAAGATCCCGACTCCCTTTTCGGTCCACGAAAAAAGACCAAACGAACCTTCGACGATGATGTCGCAGTCTTCCGACCTTTGTTTGAAAAAATTCCTCCATCGCGTTTCGTCGTCGTGAATCTTCTGCGTCTGCGTTACGCTTCCAAATACATTAAAGGCTATCCCGAACTTCTTCGAGAAAAGGCGTTCAAAGTAACAGGACTACAGAAAGTCATTGATGACCCGTTGCCGGTTCAGCCGTGGATTGAATTGAACCGGACGTGGTTGTTGGAGAAATCCATAAAGGCCATTCAAATCGCGAGAATGCCGCATCACCAGCAGTCTCAACAGATGCGCAAACTCGACAAACACACCGAGAAAGAACTTCGCCGAGCGTATCTCCTTCAATACGCCAACCTGTTGCTTCCTGGTTGGCCCGCATGTCAATCAAGCTGTACCAACAGTCATACGTTGCTCCGCTGTGCCATCGTCGGAATGGCGTGTGAACGATTTCGAATGAAACACAACCGTTGGCCGACTGATCTGAAAGAACTCGTCAAAAAGAAGTTCCTCAAGGATGTGCCGAACGATCCTTGGTCGGGAAAGCAGCTGAGTTATCGGCGTGGTAAGAACGGAGTGTCGATTTACTCGGTCGGAGAAAAGGGGAAGTACAAAGGGGACTCCATCGACAATCCCAAGCGACGCGAATTGCACTCTGGGCAGGAGTTTCGGCTCTGGAATTTGGATCGAAGAAGACTGCCGCCAAAAGCCAAAGAGTGAGCGGAGGTTGTTTTTGTTTTGGAGCGAAGTGGCGGAACGTACTCGGAAACAAAAACAAAAACAAAAAATACCAAAGCGTCGTCAAGCCGACGCACTCCAAAACAAAAATCAAAATCAAAAACGACAAAAACAGCGTGTAACATTCTGGAGAACACTTCATGCTCGAAGCCAGCCATAGATATTTTCATCAAGCCGCTGACGTATTGCGACTCTCGAAAGAAATTCGAGACGTTGTGTTGTCTCCGTTTCGGGTTGTGAAAGTCGAAATCATAACCGACGGTGATAACGGCAAACTCCAGCACCATTACGGATATCGGATTCAACATAATGGAGCGCGTGGTCCGATGAAGGGTGGGCTCCGGTATCATCCGACGGTCGACGAAGCCGAGTCCACGGCGTTGGCCGAGCTGATGACGTGGAAGACGGCGGTTGTCAATGTTCCGTATGGCGGGGCGAAGGGCGGGATCAACTGTGATCCGACGAAACTGAGCGAGCGGGAACTCTCGCAGATCACGCGAACGTTCGTCGGGCAAATCAAAGAGGTCATTGGGCCGACTCTCGATATCCCGGCTCCGGACGTCAACACGAATGCGAAGATCATGGGCTGGATCATGGATGAATACTCGAAGTTCGCGGGGTTCTCTCCCGGCGTCGTGACGGGAAAGCCGGTTCACTTGTTTGGCTCCGAAGGCCGCGAAGAAGCCACCGGACGCGGAGTTATGTTGGTTCTGGAAGAGATCCTCAAGGAGGGAAAGAAATCGCTCGCCGACGTCACCGTTGCCATGCAAGGATTCGGCAACGTGGGTAGCTACGCGGCTCGATTGATGGCCGAGCACGGAGCCAAGATCGTGGCCGTGGGCGACCATCTCGGCGGCGTTTCGAAGAAGCAAGGGCTCGACGTCGTCGCGTTGGTGCGTTGGGTGCTCGAACATCGCACGGTGAAAGGTTTTCCGGATGCCGACGCCTTCGACAGTCCGGAAGTATTGACGTGGGACGCCGACGTTCTCGTTCCCGCTGCGTTGGGCGATGTGCTCACAAAGGACAATGCCAAGGACGTCCGCGCGAGCATCATTGTCGAGGGAGCCAATGGCCCCACGACTCCAGAAGCCGACGAGATTTTCCAACAACGTGGAATCAAGGTGATTCCAGATATTCTGGCGAACGCCGGCGGTGTCACCGTGAGTTATTTCGAATGGGCACAGAACATACAGCAATTTCGGTGGGAGTTGGATCGAGTCCGACAAGAGTTGGCGAACTATATGAAGCGGGCGTATCGGGCCGTCGCGGACGTCGCCAAGATGCACAATGTGGATCTGCGGACGGCAGCGTTTGTGTTGGGGATTCAGCGTGTTGTTGAGGCTGTGAAGTCGCGGCGGTTGGTG
>CAYYUU010000926.1:0-3598 GCA_964474955.1 uncultured Alcaligenaceae bacterium
TGCGTGGAATACGTCGCCAAGTGGTTTCGAGAACACGACCTGCGGGTCGTCATCCTGAGTCGAGGGTACGGAGCGAAGGAAGGCCCTAACGACGAGGCCCTTCTCCTTGAAGAAAACCTGCCAGACGTGCCGCACTTGCAAGGCCCTGACCGCACGGCATTGGCCACGCTTGCTGCGGAAGAACTCGAAAGCGAAGTCGCCGTCTTGGATGACGGATTTCAACATCGACGTCTGGCCAGAAATTTGGACATCGTATTGATCGATGCGTTGGCACCCTGGGGCCACGGCGCGCTCCTCCCCGGAGGTCTGCTTCGTGAGCCGCTCTCGGGACTCCGTCGGGCAGACCTCATCCTCATGACGAGATGCAATCAAGTCTCGCAGGAGGAAAGCCAACGGATCGAATCACGAGTCCAAAAACTTGCTCCGGGGAAACCGATCGTTCGGACGGCACACCGCCCCACAACGTTGGTAAACGCGGACCACGAGACGACCCCGCTGTCCCATTTGCAGGAAAGCAAGGTGGTGGCGTTTTGTGGGATCGGAAACCCACAGGCCTTCCGCACCACGCTCGACACTATGGGCGTCGAGTTGGCCGACTTCCGGACGTTCCCGGACCACCACGCTTACACGCGTGAAGACATCGAAGACCTTCGCCGCTGGGCGAGGTCCCAAGCAACGGATTGCGTGATCGTTACGACCCAAAAGGATTTGGTCAAGATTCGGCTCACTCGGATCGGCGAACGGCAGCTCTGGGCACTACGCATCGAGTTGCAAGTCACCGAAGGCGGAGATGCTCTTGACCGCATGTTAAAGGAAGCAGTCGAGTGACTTCGTCCCCCATCCCGGAAGGTGACCCAAGAAAGTTCCCTCCCTTCGACCTCCACGGACTCAAGACATATAACCTCAACTCCCGTCCATCGAAGGTCTTCCACACCGACCTTGGAAGACCTGTCGCAGGGGAGGTCACTGTCACTGATTGGATCAACTCGCTCCCCCGGCAGCTCGCCGGGAACAGCATCCGGAAGGTGTGCTCGCACCTGTGCTCGGCCCACGAAGACGGCAGGACAGTCGTCGCAGCACTCGGCGGACACGTCATCAAGACCGGCTGCGGTCCCTACCTCATCGATTGGATTCGTAAGGGGCTATTGACCGGCATCGCAATGAATGGTTCGGCGGCCATCCACGACATAGAACTGGCCATCGCAGGAAAGACGAGCGAAGACGTCGGCTCCCAGCTCCCGCTCGGTCGGTTCGGGATGGCACGAGAAACGGCGGACGCCTTCGCCCTAGCGGCCCGGTGCGGAGCAGAGAACGAGGTCGGCCTCGGCTGGGCCTTGGGACAGTTCCTGGAGTCCCAAAACTGTCCCTTCCCGAACTGCAGTGTCCTCCTGGCCGCATACCAGGCGGGCATCCCCTGCACCGTCCACGTAGCCCTCGGTACAGACATCGTCCACATGCACCCCCACGTCGATGGTGCGTCCCTCGGCGAAGCCAGCATGGTCGACTTCCGACGGCTTTGCTCGGTCGTCGCTACCATGCAGCGCGGCATCTGGTGCAACTTTGGCAGCGCCGTCATCATGCCCGAGGTCTTCCTCAAGGCCGTGTCAGTCGCGATCAACTTCGGGTACTCCCTCGAAGGTTTGATCACCGTGAACATCGACAAACAATCAAACTATCGCTCGCGTGTGAATGTCCTCGAACGTCCATCGAGCGAAGGTCTCGAGATCACAGGACACCACGAGATCCTGATTCCGCTGATACATGCGACCATCGCAGCGCAACTGTCTCCGGCGAAACCGGCCACCGAAGATGTAGCTCCGGCAAAGGCGGCTTAGCGTGGTTCGGTGTTGTGTAAGGTGCTTCGAAGTAGAGCAGGCATCTTGCCTACTCAAAAACCGAAATCACGAATCAACTGAGACTTCTCTGAAAGTCCTTCTTCCCGCTTGCGGGAGAAGGATTTAGGATGAGGTGTTTTGCGTGGGTCAGACCCGACCACAATCGATGAGGTATCTTCCATGTCCGCAGACTTGATCGAACTCATCCAAAATCTCGGACAACCTCGGGTGTTGGTCGTCGGAGACCTGATGCTCGACCGCTATGTCTGGGGAGACGCTTCTCGGATCAGCCAGGAAGCCCCCGTTATCCTCCTCAAGGCGGACCGCAAAGAGGAACGACTGGGGGGAGCAAGCAGCGTCGCGACCATGCTCCGCGCCCTGGGTGCGAAAGTCTCGGTGGCCGGGGTCGTTGGGGCAGATAACGACGCCTCACGGGTCAAGCAACTCCTCACGGAACTGTCCATCAACCACGAAGGTGTTATCACCGATCCAGACCGACCCACGACGGTCAAGGAGCGATACATCGGTCGTGCCCAACACAGGCACCCTCAACAGATGATCCGCGTGGACCACGAGGATAGCTCCCCAATCAACTATGGCCTCGAACGGGAGCTAGGGCGTTACATCCAACGACAAGTTCGTCAATCAGACATCGTCCTGGTGAGTGACTATGACAAGGGCGTCTGCACCCAGAACCTCCTCGCCGAAGTCATTGGGAACGCCAAACGGAATGGCCTTCGGACACTCGTAGATCCCATACGAGGTCATGACTATGGAAAGTATCATGGGTGTTCGGCGGTGACACCAAACCGCCTCGAAGCGAACCTCGGTACGGGCCTGACACTGAACAACAAGGCAGAGGTGTTCCGAGCGGGACAACGGCTCGTTCAGGAACTGAACCTCGAAGCAAGCCTCATTACGCTTGACAAGGACGGCATGGCACTTGTGCACCGAGACGGGACGGAGAAGGTGTTCCCCACACGACCTCGCCAGGTCTATGACATCACGGGAGCGGGGGACATGGTCTTGGCGATGCTCGGAATTGTCCTTGCCGATGGTCACGAATACGAAGACGCCATCGCTTTGGCGAACGTGGCTGGTGGCCTCGAAGTCGAGAAGATCGGAGTCGCCACGGTCACTCGAGACGAGATCCTTCAGGACCTCCTTCAACATGGCATGGGCACACGCCAGGACATCGTTCCTGGGGACAAGAAGATCGTGTCCCTCAAAGACCTATCTCAGGAACTGGGTATCCGGAGGACCCTGGGGCAGCGGGTCGCGTTTGCCAGTGGGTGCTTTGACCTCCTCCAGGTGGAACACGTCCAGGCACTCAACGAAGCCAGGTCCCAAGCGGATGTCGTCATCGTGGGCATCAACACGGACACGAGCATTCGCGCGATCAACTCGCTCCAAGCAAGGGTCTCGGTCCTCTCAAGTTTGGAACCCGTGGATTATGTCATCCCCTTCGACGAGCAGACCCCATTGAACTTGGTCCACGTAATTCGGCCCGATGTCCTTGTCCCCGATGAAAATCTTCTATCTGGAGAAATCGTCGGCAAGGCATTTGTCGAGTCGTACGGTGGCAAAGTGCTTTCGGATTCTCTCCGAAATGGACGCCCGCGACCAAGCGAACTCGATGAGCGACAAGCGGCATAACTGGAAGGACAAAGTAGTAGGCACACTCGGAACGGGAAATAAATAAGTGTCCGTTTTCTTGAGGGGGCTTTTTCAAAGTCCCTCGCCCCGCTTGCGGGGAGAGGGAT
>CAYYUU010000927.1:0-3591 GCA_964474955.1 uncultured Alcaligenaceae bacterium
GAACCTGTTTCGATAACCGGTGTCAATAAGATCGTCATCAAGGGGGGCATGGGGGACGACATTATCACGGTCTCTGAAAATGTCACTGTCCCAATCGAGATTCATGGGGGGTCTGGGAATGACATACTCGAAGGTGGCAGCGGAGCAGTCACCATTCATGGTGGCCTCGGGGATGATTCGATGACGGCTGGAAGTCATGGTGCGGTCATGTTCGGTGACGAAGGCAACGACATCGTCAACGGCGGTGTCGGCAGGGACAATATCGACGGTGGCTCGGGTAATGACATCCTCATCGGCAATGGAGAGGCCGACGTCATCCATGGTGGAACTGGCCAGGACACAATCCACGGTGACGACATCGCAAACGGCGGTTCGGGTGCGGACACTTTGTCCGGTGGTCTCGACAATGACATCATCCACGGTGGAGGAGGTGCCGACGTCATTCAGGGAGATCGCGGCAATGACGTCATTCATGGCCATAGCGGCAACGATGTCATGCATGGCGACGATGGCGATGACATCATCCACGGTGACGCCGGAGACGATGTTATTCACGGTGGTGCGGGGATCGACAAACTCTATGGCGATGCCGACAACGATGAACTTCACGGGGACGCCGGGAGTGACGAACTACGAGGTGACATCGGAGCGGACACGCTGCATGGTGGTCGCGGGAGTGACCAACTCTTTGGTGAGACTGGCAACGACGTGCTTCAAGGAGACTTCGGTTCCGACCAGCTCTATGGTGGCGCCGACAACGATGTGCTTCGAGGCGGCGACGGAGCGGACGAACTGCGTGGTGGTGATGGCAACGACGTACTGACAGGGGACGCAGGCTCCGATGTGGTCTACGGGGAACTCGGGGACGATACCTTCCTGATCGAGATCGAGAACGTCGGGAACGTCAAGACGGACATTCTGTCTGGTGGACCAAACCGCGACGTATTGGTTGCTCAGGGCACGGATCAGCACGACGACATGACCGTTGGCCCACTCGGCCAGCCAGGTGCTCGGGAATACGTTGTCCACATGGTCGTCATGCAAGAGAGCCTGGTTGATGGCGAGATCGTCCGGACGGTCCTGGAAGACCGTGGTACTACTCAATTCGAGATGCCGACGGACATCGAATTATTCCACATCGACGGCGAGGGAGGGAATGACCTCATCGAAGTTGATGCCAGTTTCCAGGAGAGATTGCAGATTGAAGGCGGTGCCGGGAGCGACACCCTGAGTGGTGGTTCCGCGACCGATTCGATTTTCGGCGGTGCTGGGGACGATGTCCTCCGAGGGAACGATGGCGAAGACGAACTCCACGGAGGCCCGGGCGAGGACACGTTGCTCGGTGGGGCCGCAGCCGACGCTCTGTTCGGAGAACACGGCTTCGACGAGGTGGCCGGTGGTCCTGGTGCCGACTTCATCTACGGCGGAGTCGGAAGCAGTCTGCCTGCTTCCGATCCTCGAAAAGGTGACCTGATCTTGGGAGAGGGACTTGATGGGGACATCATTTACGCAGACTTCGAAAGCACCTCGGTCGGTGATGATGACACAATCTTCGGGACGCAAGGGATCGACGCCATCTTCGCAGGTGGCGGAAACGACGAAGTTCACGCCGATGATGGGCATGACTTTGTAGACGGCGGGGCCGGGGACGACACCATCTCTGGTGGGGCCGGGCGAGACATCATCCATGGTGGGGCCGGAGCCGATGAACTCCACGCTCACGAGAAATTCTCCTTCGTCATTGAGGTCGGTGTTCAGGACGCTTTAGATGACCCCTTGGAATGGCGCCGACAGCTCAGAAAACTGGAGGAACGTGAAGATAGGACGATTGATGAGTCCACTGCACGAGAGGATTTCGAATTCTTGCTCAGAGCCGAACGAAATGATTCGACGCTCACTGCGGGACACCTCGCCGTCGTCGATTTTTTGATGAACACCCCGTTGACTGTCATTCTTGAGCATCCTGATCACGATTACGGTGATGAGTTGCGAGAGAAGATCACACATGCCGGAGATGGCAACCTGTTCGAGAGGCTGAAAATAGTCTTCGGCGACGACGAGGAACGGAACCACGATCGACTCCTTGATCTTGGGCGGGAAAGGACACAGATCGCAAACCAGAAGATCGCCATTGATCCGTATAGCAGCGAGTACGAAATCCTCATTGGTGGGACCGAAGACGACACCATCTACGGTTCTGGGGGAGCGGATCGCATCGTTGGGGATTCTGGCTCCGATAGCATCTACCACAGTCCGGGCAACGACATCGTCTTTGGCGGAACCGATCAAGTTGACAACGTACTGATCGATCCGACTGGGCTCGAAGACCCCAGCACGTACACGGATGCCTCCACCGACACATATATCATAGTCGGATCGAATGAGAGGGATGACGTTCGGATTACCTCGGTGCCGGGTCTGCGTGTCGACGTGTCAGTCAGTACCGACGGAATCGTGCGAGAAGCGAGGGTAGATCGCCTCGGGATCGAACGAATTGGCGTCGAAACGTATGGGGGCAATGACGATGTTGTCATTGCCTTGGCCGAAGATGCTTTCCTTGAGGTTCTTGTCGAAGGAGGTGACGGAACCGACCTGCTGACCGCCATCGACGATGAAACGGGAGCAATCGCCGACACGTCTGTCACACTCAAAGGTGGTGACGGGGCCGATACGCTTGTCGGCGGGAATGCCTCAGATCATCTGCTGGGCGAAGAGGGAGACGACATCCTTCACGGAGGAGGAGGTCACGACTCACTCGAAGGTGGGATCGGAGCCGACACAATCTTTGGCGAGGCGGGTGCCGACACGCTTCGAGGTTCGTTTGGAAATGACGTCCTGGATGGTGGGGCAGATAACGACATCGTCTTCGGCGACGAAGATGACGACATTGTTGGTGGCGGGAATGGGGCTGATCAAATCGATGGCGGTGCCGGTTCCGACATCCTCGACGAACCTGTATCAGGAATTGTCTTTTACCAACGGATCAACAGCACGCCACAACAAGGGACTCTTGTCCAGAGTAGCGGGAATGATTCGGTCGTAAACTTCGAGGGCTTCATTCTCACAGGAGGGGAAGGGGCGGACACAATCGACCTCTCGTACTCGATTCACACACCTGTTACCCTCCGTGGCGGGAATGGGAACGATCGGTTGATAGGAGGATACGCAAGCGACGTCCTTGAGGGAGGCGAAGGGAATGATACGTTCGTGTTCGGAGGGTTTGACACGGACACTGTTCGAGGTGGGAACGGGCTCGACCTCATTACTCACACACATCGCTCGGGTACTGTGACGCTTACCGATGTCCAGTTGACAGTGGGTACCTGGAACGATGAACTCGAGAGTATCGAACAAGCCGAACTTTTTGGATCCTCACTGAACGATAACATCAACGCCGAACTATTCAATGGTGACGCGACAATCCGAGGTGGAGTTGGGAATGATACGATTGCGGGTTCTCGGGGTGATTCTCTCATCTTCGGAGAGGATGGGCATGATCTCATCTATGGAGTCACAGGGAGCAACACCCTCAACGGAGGTAACGGAAATGATGACCTTTGGGGTGCCTTAGACAACGAATAATATGACTAC
>CAYYUU010000928.1:0-3588 GCA_964474955.1 uncultured Alcaligenaceae bacterium
GGTTTTATTACAAGCCTGAAGCGCGAGCGAAGTAGAAAAAGCCCCTTCGCTCGCGCTTCAGGCTTGTAATAAAACCGAACACCGAGCATCCGGAAAATTGAAATTTGATAGCCATTTGCTCAGTTATGCACCAAACTGACGACACATTTCCAACATTGTCTTGGCCCGCAAAATCAACGGTTCGCTCGATGGTGAAGAAGCCAAGTATCGTTCGCACAACGGCTTGAGTTCGGCGTATTGGGCGAGGTTGTATAGGGCGCGGGCTTTGCCAACCAGAGATGGTGGGTATTCGGGTTCGAGTTGGAACGCTTCGTCGAAGCTCGCGAGAGCCTCCTCGAACCGTTCCAACGAAACGAGAATCTCGCCCTTGTTGTTCCAGAGTTGCGGCGTTGGGTCGGCGGCGATTCCTTTGTCCACCGCCACCAACGCATCTTCGTATCGCTCCAGACGGCAGTACGCGATGGCAATCGCGCACCAAGCCGCCGCTTCATCGGGATAAAGTTCGACACACTTGTTCGAATACTCAAGCGACTCCTCCGTCTGACCCAACATCAAAAGACATTCGCCCGTCCCGTAAAGCCCCGCCCGATCATTCGGGTCCATGTCGAGGGCCTTGCGATAACTCGCGATGGCTTCTTCGTTGCGTCCGAGTTGTCGCAAGCTGTTGCCGCGATTCGACCACGCCATGACGTCATCGGGAACCAATTCCAGAGCCTGATCGTAAAGCCCAATGGCTTCTTCGTGCTTGTCTGAATTGTCGAGGATGACGGCCTTGTTGATCATCGCGTCGGCCATGTCCGGTTCGAGGTCCAGGCACATCTCAAAGCAAGTGATCGCCAGATCCGGCGCACCCGATTCCCGTAATGCGTTGCCCATGTTGAACCACGCAGACGTTACTCCCGGAGCCAATTTGGTGGTCTCGTGATAACACCGGATGGCGTCTTTGAGTTGCCCGAGTTGTCCATATGCGATTCCCTTGCAATACCAAGCATGTGCCGATTCTGGATCTTGTTCGAGAGCTTGATCCAGCAAAGACAATGCTTCAGGGAACTCACCGGTGTCCATCTTCGGCAGCGCTTCTTGGATGAGCTTTTCGGCTTCTTCTTTGGACATGGGGCGTCGCTCGATTCGGGGTCAGAGGATGTTATTTCTTCTTCGCCTTGAGGAGTTTTCGCACAACCCTCTCGACGTCGGTGTAGTTAAACTGCCGCTTGGCCTTGGGGTTGATCTTGAAAGCCTTGAAAAGTTTACCGTTCTGGTCGTAGACGAAAACCCCAGGAGGTCCATTGAGGTCCCAGTGCTTCTGCCACACGCTGAGGTCGTCGGTCAGCAGGTAATTCGGGAAGTGGGCTTTCACTTTCTTCAGGAACATCAGGGCCTTGGGTGCATCTTCTTTCGGCGTGAAGTCGACGCTCACTGACATGCAAGTAACTTTGCTGCGTGGGAATTTTTCGCTCAGTTCAACGAGGTGCGGAAATTCTTTCATACACGGAATGCAAAACGTCGCCCACACGTCGAGGACCACGACCTTGCCCTTTTGCGCCTTGATGTCTTTCATGACGTTTTCGAGTTTGGTGACCTTGAGCTTTACGGGCATCTTGGTCGTTTTCTTGTCGTCGGTTCGTGCTGAGGTCGCACCTGCCGCGACAAGACCAAGGACAACACAAAACGCAATCGACTTCCGAACCATGATGAGAACCTCCTCGGTGAGGGGGAGAACCAATAACATTTGAGGCCATCATTGAACGATGGACATTCCGATTTGAATTTTACCGAGGAAAGGAAAGGATCCCAAAGTATTTTGGGATGAGGGAGAGTTGCTTTTCCCTCCGCGAAAAGCAACTCACTTATGGGACACATTGAAGAAATCTATCACGCCACTTGTTTTGGTTGGAGTTCTTCAGGCAGCAATTCTGTTTTGCAGGTCCGTTGCCCCTCGTCGATGATGTAGTTCGGACGTCCTTTGAGTTCCTGAAAGATCCGCCGGACATACTCTCCGATGATTGCAAGTCCGACGAGGTGCCCAGAGCCAACCAACAGAACGAACACGCTCGTGATGGCCCACCCAGACGGAACGTCACCGGTCTGGATCCAACTCGTTACGTACCACCCCACGACCAAAAGCAACAGCAGCACACAGCCCCCACCCATCCAACGCAGGAGGCGCAGAGGAAGACTGCTGAAGTTGAAAAAGCCATCCATCGCCAAACGAGACAAGGCGGCGAGATTGTACTTGGGCTTTCCGGCGTGTCGAGCCGACCTCTCGTACCGAAGCCCAAATTGTCGGAAGCCGACGAACGTTCGAAGCCCCCGAACAAAGCGTTGTTTCTCCGGCAGACGCTTGAGAGCTTCCACTACCTTTCGATCCATCAAACAAAAATCGCCACTGTCGAGCGGGATGTCGAATTCGCACGACGCCCGCAAGACTCGATAAAAGAGTGCGTAGCACGCTCGCTTCAGGAAGTTTTCTTTGCGTTTCGTCCGGATGGCGTAGACCACATCGTGTCCTTGGTGCCACGCTTCGACGAACTGATCCAACACTTCGGGCGGATCTTGTAAGTCACCATCCATCACGATGACGGCTTCGCCTCGGGCGTGATCGAGCCCCGCCGTGATGGCCGCTTGGTGGCCAAAGTTACGACTCAAAGAAAGCACGACGACTCGAAAATCTTCTTCCTGAATTTCTCGGAGCATTGCCGCAGTCCGGTCTGAACTACCGTCGTTCACGAACACCAATTCGTACGCGAGCCCGATCCTCTCCACTGCGCGCGTGAGCCGACGATGCAATTCCGGAATGTTCTCTTCTTCGTTATAAAGGGGAACGACGACACTTAGTTCGACGGCGGCTTCGGTGTTGAATCTTGCGGTCGGCGACATGACTCACCCTCGTCCTTGAGGATTTCATTCGTGATCGATATTGGGGACGACACTCCGCACTGTCTCCCTTCTGCTTGCCGGGTGATAGCAGAAAGAAACGTGCCGCTCAACGTCAGTTCACGGTCGGCTGCGAATTCGAAGTGCATGATGCGTCGATGGCGATTGGTTCCCGGATGCGAGCGATTGCTGCAATGGGCAACCAGCCGACGGATGAGCAAGACGTCGCCCGCATTGGCCGAGATACTTTCGGGCTCGGCGACTCCGAGACCAAGAGTTTTTCCCGTTCGGTGCGAACCAGAAATAACGCGTAATGGGCCATTTTCTTCTGCGACTTCGTCCAGGTGAAGCCGCGCAATGAGCATCCGTTCGAGGACTTCCAGCGAGGCCTGGACGTGTCGCACTCCGGCTTTGAACGTGGGCTTGGTGAAGTGTGAACTTGGCCACGTGTTGCCAGGGAAAAAGTGGGCTTTCGCCCACGCCCTTTTTGGTCTGCGACGATGAAGTCGCCTTTGGCCCGACGGCTTCGCCAACACTTGACTTGCCTGGCCGAAAGGCCGACGTTTTGTGCGGCCTGGTCATTGGGGATATCGTGTTGTTCGGAGAACAACACGACAGAGTGAAACCGCTGGATGGTTTGATGAGCGACAGTTCGTCGTCGTGAGGCCAAGACCAGGTTTGTGATTTTTGTGTGGCAGTTTTGTTCACCTGGGC
>CAYYUU010000929.1:0-3585 GCA_964474955.1 uncultured Alcaligenaceae bacterium
TGGCAATTTGCAACACAACGATCCACTCAATAATTTTTGAGCCGAAACCCGGTCGCACGAGGGCATTGAGAAGTAGCCAACTCGCCAAAGTCAGCCCTGCCGAGAAAAAGAAAATCGTCCGAATAGCATTGAGCGTGAAGAAAAACCCGCTCTCCATCGCATCGTTGCGCACTCGAGGTTTTCGTCTTAGCTTCCGAGGTCCGGCTTCTGACCTTCGCGCCGTCAGTTCTTCTTGCGACATCACCGCATAACTGGGCTTTTCTCCGGGTCTGGCATTTCCCTCCTGCCACATCGGAACGAGAACTTGCTCGGGATTTTCGGCGACGCGAGCGGGCCGCTTGCCCCGATTGTTTTTGAGAGTGGTCGTCATTGGGACGGTGATAGACTTGCCGCACGCCGGACAAACGCTCCTACGCGTGGCCTTGTCTTCGGGGGCGGACAATTTTTTGCCACATTTGCAGGCAAAACGGATCATGAGGGGATCGTCGGAACTTGGTGAAAAGGGAAAAGGAAAGTGGCGCGTCTAATTTGGCAACGTATTCGGAGGGCAGGCTTTGAAATGGCGAACAAATAGTTACCCGTTTACGCGGTTGAGGTGTCTTCGTCAAAGTCCCTCGCCCCTTTGGGGAGAGGGATTTAGGGTGAGGGCGCGAGCGTCCGGATGTTTTGCGGGAACCCCTCATCCTAAATCCTTCTCCCCGCAAGCGGGGAGAAGGACTTTGAAAAATCACCCCGATTCCAAAACGGGCATCAATCAATTTCGCGTTCCGTAACCTGTCCTCTAAAACAGCTCGTTAATCGGCTGGACTCCATAATCCACCATCGGAATCGGTCGGTTTTGCGGCCCCGGCAGTTCGCGGTGATAATCGAGCCCGAGTCCTCGGAAGAGAGTCGCGGCGACTTCCCCGGAAGTAACAGGCCGACGCTTCGGAATGTAGCCGAGTTCGTCGGATTGCCCCACCACGCGACCGCCTCGAATGGGCCCGCCACCGATCAACATGCTCCACACGCCGGGGTGGTGATCCCGTCCGCCAGCCGGATTGACTTTCGGCGTGCGTCCAAACTCGCCAGTGGCCACAACCATCGTTTTGGAGAGCAAACCGCGAGTATCCAAATCTTCGAGGAGTGCGGTAAACGCGTTGTCGAAGTTGGGTGCCACTTCGCGAGACATCTGGGCAATGTCGGTAAACGGTCGACTTCCGTGAATGTCCCACGTCACTTCGTTGAAGACCGTCTCAAACATGTTGACGGTGACAAAGCGAACTCCCGCCTCGATCAATCGACGAGCCAGCAAACAAGATTGACCAAACCGCGTCCTTCCATATCGATCTCGAACGCGGTCGGGTTCCTGGTCCAACGCGAAGGCACGCCGCGCTTCCCGCGAAGACATCAGCCGATACGCCAGTTGGAAATTACTATCCATTTGACGTGCTGCGGTGCTCGTCTCGAACGACGACATTGCGCCGTCAACAGCTTCTCGCATTCGCTGACGGCGTTCCGCGCGAATCCGCGAGATATAGGCTGGTGGGAGCAAATCCGGAACCTGGAAATTCGGATTCGAAGGATCTGCATTGAGGACAAACGGATCGTGTTGCCGCCCGAGATATCCCGCGGTCTGTCCGTGCGGCAGGTTTCCACCGGTCCGACCAATCGGGCGAGGAATCAACACATGCGGCGGAAGTTCACCGCGTCCACCTTTGAGATATCCCAAGGTACAGCCGACGTGCGGATGTTCGAGCCCGCCCGTAAACAGCCGACCCGTTTGCATCATTTGGTGGCCGGTGTCGTGAACCGCCGTTGCGGTATGATAGACCGATCGAATGATCGAATACTTATCGGCGTGGCGGGCCATCTTGGGAAAGATGTCGCTGATCTGAATTCCAGGGACGTTCGTCCGAATCGGTTGGAACGGCCCCCGCACTTCTTCCGGAGCTTCGGGCTTGGGATCCCAAGTATCGATGTGACTGGGACCACCGACCAAAAACAACATGATACAGTTCACGTCGTTGTCGGGTCGCCTCGCGGAACCATCGGCGTTTGACTGCTGGGCGAACAGGTCCGTCAACGTCAACCCAAGTGTCGAGATCGCACCAGCATGGAGAAAGTCGCGGCGGGTGAAACCGTCACAAAATTTGGCAGGGCGTTTGCCATCCAATCGCAACATCGATGAACTCCAAAGAGACGGGAGAAGGCGGCGGAAGAGGAATTTCGTTTGCAGTAGCTCTTGTTATGAGCGTAAATCCTGATGGCCGAAAGATCAATCGAAAAGTCGACTTGTCGCCATGGTGGTGTTGTGAAAGTTGCTTTTCGCTCCGCGAAAAGTTGTTTTCTGGTAGTGTTGCTTTTCGCTCCGCGAAAGGACGCTTGTCTTTGTTTTGTTTTGGAGTGCGGTAGCTTCGTTGCCGCATTCCTCGCGAGACGTGTTGACCTTTTCACTAACCTCAATCTCAAAATCCCACAACCCATGTGGAACACAATCACCAAATACTGGAGGCGTCGACGGATGAGCATTCTCAAACCCTTCGCCAACTCCGAACCCTCCGAACAACTCCGCGTCAGCTTTTGCGACACGAACTGGGACATGGCCGACGCATTACACAAAGTCTTTCATCAAGTCCCTGGCGTTGAAGTTTTGCGGGGGAACTTACTCGATCTGGAATGCGATGCTTTGATGAGTCCCGCCAACAGCTTCGGAGACATGAGCGGTGGAATCGACAAGGCCATCGACGATTTCTTTCGTGGAGCAGCGCAGAAGGCCGCAATGGACGTCATCGCCCACGAATTTTATGGCGAACTGCCCGTCGGGATGGCCACGATTGTTCCGCTTCCCGGTCCGAGATTTCGGCACATGGTGTGTGGCCCGACGATGCGAATTCCGCAGAACGTGAGCCACACCATCAACGCGTATCTCGCCATGCGAGCGGCCTTCGTGGCCATTCTGAAACACAATCGAAGCGGGAAGCCGAGGATTCAGACGTTCGCCGTGCCGGGATTGTGTACGGGCGTGGGCGCAATGGATTTCCCGCAGGCCGCCTCTCAAATGCGTGTCGCGTACGACAACGTAATTGGTGGGAAGTGGGAAAAGGTTGTTCATCCGGCGATGGCGCCGTACGCCTTCGACAATCGCGGTTGAAGGTCGACCTTCACTCGTTCTGTTGTGGGAAAATCCAACAACCCCACTTCGGTTGCGGTCCCTTCGCTGCATCCGGTGTATAATGAAGTTTTTGGTTGCCCGCGGGACGCAGCCCACAACTCACCAAAGGAGACGCATATGATTTGGTCCGTTGCGGCCTTGTTCGCCTTCACCCTCCATCCCTCCATCGAACTCCAACGACCTTCGCCAAAACAGAAGGACGTCAAAAAACTCGAATCGAAATATCTGAAGAACATCAAGCAAGTCACTCCGACCGGTTTCCAACGTGCTGGGGAAGGCTACTTTTCCCCGAACGGAAAGTGGATCATCTACCAGGCCGAATTGCGTGGCGAGCACAACCCGTTCTATCAGATCTTCATGCAGAAGCTCGGCACGCCTCCGAAGCTCAAACGCGTCAGCACCGGCGATGGAAAATGCACGTGCAGCTACTT
>CAYYUU010000930.1:0-3578 GCA_964474955.1 uncultured Alcaligenaceae bacterium
TCACCCAGCCAGTGTGACAAGAATGCATCGGACCTCTAATCACTCCCGGCCGGTTATTTCGAATCGAAGGTCATAAATGTTGCACGGACATCTTTTCGGAGATGTCCGTTTTTTATTGCCATAGCTTTGATGTTTTTGCAGTTCGAGTGCCTGTTCGCAATTCTCCCGAGCAACGTTCCTCCAAGGATCCGAGTCGGACTTTGTACTCCACTCGAGGTGGACTCGCCTTCCATCGAAACACATACCGAAAGGACCGCATTTCCAACCCCGTTCAAATGGACAACGCAAGTTCCGAATTTGCCCGACCCCTCATCCTACATCCCGGGTCCCGCAAGCGGGGAGAAGGATTTAGGGTGAGGGGGCATAACTTTCGGTTTCAAAGTGAACGAAATTTAGAGGTTCCGAAGCGTCAGCGGGAAGAGAAGTGAGCCCAAGGACGTGAATGTGTCGGCTCCGGATCCGAAATCGATGAAGCCAAACACGGGCAGTGCGTTGGTCGTGTCGAGGTTGAAGGCGTCGTCGCCGGCACCGAGGAGGGCGTAGATACGAGGTGATGCCGAACCAGCAGCTGGAGCGAAGTTGACGGAATCCGCTCCGGACCCACCTAGGTAGTTAAAGAAAGCACCCGTGAGAGCACCCGTCACGCTGAGCGAATTCGTCCCACCTCCAAGACTGATCATGACGCCGCCGGCAACGTCTCCATCAAAAGCGCTCAGGTCATCGTCACCTGCTCCACCGAAGACCGTAAGACTTCCGCCAATCAAGCTACCCGCGGAAAACTGAAAAGTATTCGTCCCAAACCCACTCCCAAGGTTGACATTGGCCGACCTGCCGATGAAGGCAGTGTCGAAGGACACCAACTCGTTCCCAAGCGGTCCGCCTGATCCTCCCAGATACGACAAGCTCCCGCCAATGCTCGAACTATCAATGTTGAACGTTTGGCCGAGAACGAAGTTCCCTTGCATCGAGCTGACGTTCCCTCCGATGAAAGAACCACTGATGCTAATGTCATCGTCGCCATTCCCAGTTTGCAGGGACACATCGCGGCCAATGGTGACGCCGCTAATGTCAAAGGCCAACCCGGTGTTGTTGAAGAGGGCATTGACTCGGACGGAACCGCCGATCGTGAAAAACGTTCCGAGGTTGGTGATCCCACCACCAGGCGAGGCCTCGAAGTTACTCAAGACCACATCACCTCCAATCGACCCGTCGGCCCCAAGAACAAGGACGGCATCGTCTCCGCCGCCAGTATCGATGGAAAGGTTCCCGCCAATTGTGGCGCCTGGGGCGACGAGGACGCCGACCAAATCGTTCGTTCCACCGGTCCGGACGTTGATGTTCCCCGCCACCGGCACAGACGTCAACACGGGAGTCACCCCATCGAGGATCGTAACGAGGTTCGGAGCGTTGACTTCGACGCTCAACCCGATTGGATCCGGAGTTCCGGAAATCGTTAAGTTGCCTGCCCCATCGAAAAAGAAGTTTAGGGGGGTGGGGCAGTCTCGTCGTTCGAGCGTTTCGAGGTCAAGTTTCCAACGTTTGTTCAGCTGCATGAGTAAGAATCTCCTCACCAAAAGAAGCAGAATAGATCGCAGAATCCTTTCTCTGAAGAAGTCCAATTACATTTGCACAAAACCTTGGAAACACTTTACAGTTTTCTCAATTTTCCTGGCACCAGCGTTCGTAACTTAAATCAGGAATATTCCAAAAAGAATGCAGAATATCCTGAACGCAACGGGTCCGACATCTTTACTGGTGAGGTAATAAAGCAAAGGTTTTCCTATTGATGAATGAAAATAATTTTTGTCGATAATTGCGATATTGTTGAATAGGTGATTGATCCCCAAGAGAATGAAGTGACCTGAACTAACGGCTGTCTGATTTTTGCGGAATGCCCCGAGACCACAGCGGAGCGTGAGTGAAGGACCCCTCCCTCGAAGCTTCGCGAACTGGTCCATCGTTGGGTGTCTTTGTTGAGGCGCCCGCGTGGGGTCCATCGAGCCACAAATCCAATCCGCGGTCAGGAACAGTCCCTCGAAGGTGGCATCAGCGGAACGCACACACAGTATTTACTGGCATTTGGTATTTCTGGTGCGTAGACTACCTTCATCGAGTGTATCTCTCCCGACTCAACCATCCCACGCGAGGGTCGTATTCGAATGCAAACACCCTCTACTCCATTTGGTCTGCAAGCCAAACAATTTTGGCCGACGACATTCTTTTACCGTCTTTGGGATCAACACTCGCAGGAAGCGTCTGGGATCATCCAGTTTCTCTACGAGAAAAAAATTTCTGCGGAGAAGAACATCGTCAGTGGCATCGCTCCCCAGGCGAAGTCAGCCACGGGCCTGTTCGAAAGTGACTTTGATTTGTTTGCCTGTGATCATCCTGGACTGAATAAGCTCAAAGCATTCATTGGTAAAACCGTTCAGATGGTCGTTGCGCAAGTTAACGGACCACACTTGGACCCGCGAAAAATTCGTGTCCTTGTGCCAGATAGTTGGTTTCACATCACCAACGATGGTGGGTTTCATGACAGCCACACACACCGCGGCTGTTCTTGGTGCGGGATCTATTATCTTCAAGTCGGTGACACCCGGCCCAGCCAACAGGCCGGAGCTCCCAACGGGGGGACGCGATTTTATTCGCCGTTCCAAACCGGAGCCCTTTTCAACGACCTGGGGAATCAATACCTGGACAAGAGCTACGTCGACCCACCCATCGGCGACGGCATGCTTCTTCTATTTCCTGCTTATTTGGCACACAGCGCGCTACCCTACGCGGGCAAACAGGATCGGATTGTCATTGCGTTCAACACGCAATCGACTCTCGTCTCTGGTTGATCGCCAACACAAACCGGTGCCGGACACGCAAAGTCTTTATGCTCCACGGTCGCCACTTTTTCCAGAATTCGAAGTGTCACGTGACGTCGGTTCGTCAACATCTCAAGTCGCGAATCACCAACGCACGCGAATCTGTCCTGGCCCTCTGTTGAAAGCACATGAACTGAGTTGAACCCTCTGGGACTTCTTGCCATCGAGGTCGGTATGAAAAAAGCCATCCACCAAGCCTATCCCACCCTCATTGGTCAATTCACCATGACCGATCCGGAGCGGACAAATCACGAGTTAGCCAAGATCATCCTGGAGAAAGAAAAACAAGAGCGAACTCAGCAATTCAGCAACGTCGGGGGTTGGCACTCCCAACAAGATCTCCTCACCTGGCCGCATCAGGCGATTGATGTGCTTCGCGGATGGATTATGGAGGCCGTCAACGACATGATCAACGCTACACTGGCACTCATGCGAGCGAGTGGAATGCCCAGGACTGCACGCGGGAGTTTACGTTCCATCGCGTGGGCGAACGTCAGCCGGTATGGAAATTACCACCGAGTTCATAACCATCCTGGGGCCTGCTGGTCTGGGGCTTACTATGTCCAAGGGGGAGACGTTCTCGACGAGTCCAAAGGAGGTTTGTTGGAATTGCTCGACCCCAGGCCTTACGTCGAAATGGTCCCGACTCCCGGAGACCCCTACGGTCAACGGATTACCCTGAAACCGGAACCAGGGAACCTTGTG
>CAYYUU010000931.1:0-3570 GCA_964474955.1 uncultured Alcaligenaceae bacterium
GCCCTTTCGAGAGCCTTGGCGTGCGGCGTGTAGTATCCAAAGCCACCCTGATCGCCCCCTTTGCCGCTTTTGGCACCCAGCTTCCCTTCGGCTTTGGCCTTGTTGAGAACCTTGATCGAGTTGTCGATGGACTTCTCGGTGATTGCCATTCGATTCGACTGGCCAGCTTTCGTATCTTTCTGGACTCGCCTGGCGAAGTCGGCCACCTTCATGGGGCTGGTCTTGCTTCCGCCTCCCGGAGTTCCGGGAGCTCCAATCAATCCTGGTGGAACTGCTTTCGGGGCCGATGCGACTGGACCGAGATTGAAGCGGACATCGGGCTTCTTTCGATCAACCCCTCGGGCGCGGACAACGGGGACAGGAGCGTCCGGAACAATCAACCAACTCGTGTAAGGCGTCGTGATCCCGTGTCGCTTCGCTAGAGTTATGACCTCCTCAACGAGTTCTTTTTGCTCGCCGTTGAGACGGATTTGATCGAGCAAGTACCCAACTTTTCGGCGAGCCCAGAGATCCTCGACGAACGGCTTCGGCTCAGGTGTCTTTTCGGGGAAATCAATCGTGTAGTCGAACTCTCGCGTTTCTTTTCCGCCTGTCCCGGTCAGTTGGATCTTGGCCTTGCCTTTGCCTTCGTAGCGACCGAGAACGACGAGTTGGCTGCCGTGGAACAGGTCCGGCAAACTCTGCGGATAGATTTCCGAGAGCTTGACGTTCGGGCTCACTTTCAACTGTAGATTAGCCAGAACTGGCTTGCTGATTTTGTTGTGCAGGCTCGCGACCTTCGCCGCGATTTGTTCGCCTTCCTGAACATACGTCGTCAACGCCCGAGACTTTTCCGCGAGTTGATCGAGCAACGACGCATTCACGTTGTTGCCAACGCCAAACGTAAAGAGGCGGGTGTTGTCGTTATTTCGCTTCAAGAAATTCTTGAGGATGTTGTCAGGGTTGCGTTCGCCGATCGTTGGTAGACCATCGGTGAAGAAAACAATCGTAAAGTTTCGCGTGGAGTCTTTGGAACGCATGGCCAGGGCCGTTTCGAGGGCTCGATCGATGGCCGTGCCGCCTGCCGCTTCGAGCTTCTTGATCCATCGCGTTGCTCGTGTGATGTTCCCGTCGCTGACCGGCAGGAATTCATCCGAATACCGATTCACTCCGGTGGCGAACTGAACGATCGAAAACCGGTCTTTCGGGCCAAGGTTTTCGATACAGTAAGTGAGGGCCTTTTTCGCTTGCTCGATTCGTTTGCCTCGCATGCTGCTGGACGTGTCGAGGACGAATACCATGTCGCGGGGGACTTGTTGTTCTTTCGAGAGTTCCGCACGCGGTGAAACCAACAACATGAAGTGGCCTTTGATGTCCGACTCGGGGCGGTGGGTAATCGTCGTGAGGCCGACGTCCCCCTTGTTTGCGGAATAGTAGAGCAGGAAGTTGCGGTCGAGGAGTCCCTGTTCTTTCTCGAAGACGACCTCGGCCTGGTTGTCGTTCTTACGCGTGACGGTGACGGCATGGGTAGGGCTGTAGATGTTTTGCAATGGGTGTTGCGACTTCAAGTTGATCTTGACCGAAAATTTCTCAAGAGTTTCGATCGCCTTGCCGTCAGTCTTGAGAGGATAGACAAACTGAACCAAATCGTTCTCGCTTTTACAGACCGAGCTGTAGCTGATCCGAATTTTTTGTTCGCCGTTGGCCGGAACAGGAAACACCCGTACACGAAACATATTGTTGCCCAGGTGTTCCAGGAGCCCGGGGTCCTGCGTTCTGCGGACGATGTCGGTGTAAATTTTGCGAGCTTTCTTGGCCGGGAGAAGCTCTCCGGGAACTTCCTTCCCGCCAACCCACATCGTGAATTTCTTGACGCTGGCTCCCTTCGGAACCGGGAAGATGTAAGTGGCTTCGAGGGCTCGGCTGGTGTGGTTGCGAAACGTTTGCTGGACTTGGGTTGTGGCGACCTGATCTTCAATGTCAACGGTCACCAAGTGGTTGACCATGGCCAGCGGCGGGACCTTTTTCTCTTTTGGAATGAGGATTCCGGCGGCAGGCGCGGAAGCCATTGTGGTCATTCCGACGAACAATGCCGCGACGAACGTCAGCAGACTTTTTCGCATGGATGGAACCTTCCCTTCGTTACGCGGAAAGTGATTTGGAAAACCAATATATTTGTTTTGGGCCGAGACGTTGGGTCCGTGGGATCACATCCGAAGACGAACCAGACGCTTCATTGAATTAGACGAACCCGAATCGAAATTCGATTGCAATGTGAAAAAGAAGTTGTAACTCTGTATCAAACATCCTCTCCGCCCAAACTTTTGAGGTGTGCTTTGGAAAGAAAAACACGCATAGTAGCCACGCTCGGTCCGGCGACAGATCGGCCCGGCGTTTTGGAAACCATCCTTGAGACCGGATTGGATGTCGCCCGAGTGAACTTTTCGCACGGGGACGCGGAAGAACACATCGAGCGCGTTCACCGACTCCGCCAACTCGCCGCCCAACGCCGACGACCCCTCGCCATCCTGGGCGATTTGCCTGGCCCCAAACTCCGGGCGTTGCTGGCCGAACCCATCGACCTGACTCCTGGACAAGAACTCTCGTTCGGCAGGACAGAGGACTCGGGCGACATCAAACTGACCGAACCCGAATTGTTAGAAAAGGCTGCCATCGACCAACGCATCCTGCTCGACGACGGACGCCTCCAGCTACGTGTGATCAAAGTCACGAAACAAGTCGTGATTGGGAAGGTCGTCACTGGTGGCCAACTCCTTCCCAACAAGGGCGTGAACTTGCCCGACACGCCGCTGACGATCGAAGTCGTCACGCCCCGTGACCGTGCGGCACTGGTCGTCGCCGCCGAAGTGGGCGTCGACTGGCTCGCCTTGTCGTTCGTCCGGGCTCCGTATGCAGCCGACGAACTCCGAGCGACTGCACGATCTCACGGCTTGACGGTCCCCATCATGGCCAAGATCGAACGGCCCGAGGCCGTGCGGTGTGCGAGTGAACTGGTCGAACAGTTTGATGGAATCATGGTTGCTCGCGGCGACCTGGGTGTGGAGATTCCGCTCGAACAGGTGCCGCAAGTCCAGAAAAAATTAATCAACCACGCTCGTGAAGCTGGCAAGCCGGTCGTGACGGCCACCGACATGTTGGACTCGATGCGGGCGAATCCGCGACCGACTCGCGCCGAGGCCAGCGACGTTGCGAACGCCGTCTACGACGGGACCGACGCCATCATGCTTTCGGGCGAGACGGCCATCGGCGACTATCCCGTTGAAGCCGTGAAGTTCATGGACTTGATTGCTCGCGAGGCCGAATCACATATCGACGACGAACACTGGCGCGAGTTATATGTCCCTCGTGGAGAAATCCGCGACCACATCACGCATTTGACGTGTGAGCTAGCCTACGAAATCAACGCGCAGGCCATCATCACTCCGACCTACTCGGGCCGAACTCCGAAAATGGTCGCGCGACATCGCCCAAATGTACGTATGATCGCGCCGACTCCGGACGCAGCAGTGATGCGACAACTCGCATAGACTTGGGGGCTGATACCAGTGTAATTCGACCCAGACTAGGACC
>CAYYUU010000932.1:0-3565 GCA_964474955.1 uncultured Alcaligenaceae bacterium
CTCATTGCCGGAGGGCCGAAGGCCCGAACATTTACATAGCCCAGGCGTTCCGCCTGGGAAATAAAAAGGGTCACAACGCCGGACAAACAATGCGTCGTTGCCAGCGTCCATCATCGCGCTGGGGAAAATCACTCCGATAATGAACTCCCCGCGATTCTTCCCTTTCCAGAGCCGATTGAATCATACACGATGCCACCGTCAGCATGTTTTGCAGTTCCCACCCCGAGGCATCCTCGAACTCACGACCCAGAACATAATTCCGCCAGAACGCAACGTCTTGTGCCGCTTCTGTCATGCTCGGTCGGTTCCGGACCACGCCCATGTGGCGAACCATGAGGCTTCGCAACGAGTTGGTGATGTCGGTCACGTCGAGCGTTCCGTTGCCGTCGGGCGGATGTCCGCTCGTAATGGCTCGGGCTTCGAAGCGATCCGGAATCCCAGAGGCTGCCTGGGTCGCCCCACGCCCGCACAATGCGCCGTAGACCAGTCCCTCAAGCAAACTATTTGATGCGAGACGGTTCCCTCCGTGAAGGCCGGTCGAGGTGACTTCTCCGGCGGCCCAAAGTCCGGGCAGCGTCGTCTGTCCTTTCTCGTCGACGGTCACTCCTCCGATCATGTAGTGGGCGCCGGGGCGAATGGGTATTCGATCCTTCGTGATGTCGAGGCCGAACCGACGACAGACCCGAGCGATTCCCGGAAACCGACGCAACACCAACTCCGGGTCCAGGTGTCCCAAATCGAGATAAACATTCGGATGCCGGGTGTCTTCCATACACTGGAAAATCGCCTGGGCGACAACGTCGCGCGGAGCCAGTTCGGCCCGCTCGTCCACCTCGGGCATGAACCGCCTTCCGTGTTTATCGACCAGATACGCACCTTCGCCGCGGACCGCCTCGCTGATGAGGAATCGGCTCGACCCCGCGACATAAAGAACCGTGGGGTGGAACTGCATGAACTCCATGTCCCTCAGCTCGGCACCGGCCCGATAAGCCGCCGCCATTCCGTCACCAGTGGCGATACTTGGATTGGTCGTTTCCCGATACACCATGCCCGCACCGCCGCTCGCCAATATCGTTTGTTTGGCCCACACCAGAGACCGCCCGGCACCGGGGAAATCGACGACGGCGCCGACACAACGTTTGTCGTCTGTCGTCGTCAACAAGTCGATCGTGAACGTCTTCTCCCAAATCAACACGTTCGTCGCTGCCCTGGCTCGAGTGATCACGGCCCGCATGACTTCGTGGCCGGTCGCGTCGCCCAACGCGTGGACGATCCGCCGATGACTATGGCCGCCTTCGCGAGTCAGCGCGAGGTGTCCGTCCTCGAGGTCGAAGTGCGTGTCCCAGTCGATCAACTTGTGGATCTCCTCGGGCCCCCTACGCACGACCATCTCGACGATGGCCTGATCGCAAAGGCCACCACCGGCCACGATCGTATCTTCGATGTGGTTCTCGAACTTGTCGTCTTCACCGAGCACTCCGGCGATGCCGCCCTGGGCATACGAACTGTTACTCTCGGCGATTTTGTCTTTCGTGACGACGAGGACGTCGAGTTCGGGAGGGACTTCGAGGGCCGCACGCAACCCCGCAATTCCTCCACCGATGATCAGAACGTCGGTGAAAAAGTGTGCAACTCGCTTCGGGTAGAAGCGAGTGAGATAGCGTCTTGCTGGTGACATGTATGGTTCTCTAATCAGGAACGTCGGAACAGAATGCAACAGGCAAGGTGAAAATAGACGTGAGCGAACGATCGTGAATTCTGGGCGTTCCCTGGACGAAGGTGTTGTCTTTCTCTTTTCTCTAGTCTTTTTTTCTCTTGTCTTTCTGTTCCCTGTTGCCTATTCCCTATTCCCTGTTTGGTTATTTGCGAAACGCCGAAACGCATCGCCGTATCCCGGTGGGACAGCTCCGCGTTCGAGATCGATGGGGTCGCTTTTCCGCTCGCGTCGTCCTTTGATTTCGGTAACGCCAACGCTTCCGAGCTTGCTCTTCCCGGCCCCGAGCAAGTTCTTGCCGTTGGATTGTTCGCGGAGCCATTGTTTGTACTCCGCCAATTCTTTGAGAGTCTGGCGAGCTTCTTCGGGGGTCCACTTCAACTTCTTGAGCATTTCCGGAGTCAATTTCTTTCGCACATCTTCCAGTTGGAGCGAGCCGACATACTTTTGGAATTCTTTCACGCTTTGAATTCCACCACCTGTTCCCGCTCTGTTGGTGGCACCGGACTTTTTACCGGGTATGCCTCCGTCTCTCTTCTTGCGATTCTCCCCGGGTCCTGCTTCGCCATTCCCGGTGTTGGTGCCGCTTCCCTTATTGCCTCCAGTCTACGTCCCTCCCGACGCTCCCTTCTTGTCGGGGCCATTCGGATCGCTGCCTTTGCCATTTGGCCCTTTGCCACCCATTCCTTTCTTGTTGGCCTGGTCGAGAGCTTTCTTGGCGGCGTCCTTGGCTTGTTTGTTTTTGGCGGCTTTCACGATGTCTCGCAAGTCCTGTTTCGCCTTGGTCTGGTTGGCTGGTGTGCGATCGTCCTTGAGTTGTTTTTTCAAGTCCTCGATTTGCTCCAGTGTTTTCCGGAGGTCCGGATCGTTAGCGCGTTCCAGAGCCTTCTTCGCCTTCTCTTGGAGCTGAGCGTTCTTGCCCTTCTGACTCATTTCCTCGAGTTTTTTCTTCGCTTGCTCGCGTTCCTTTGGATCGGGGCTGTCGGTCGCCTTCTTTTCCAGATCGTCAATTTTTTTCTGCTCTTCCCGAGCGAGCTTCTCGGCAGCTTTCTGTTCCGCCCGATCCAGAGCATCCTTCGCGGCTTTCTTGGTGCCGGAATCTTTGGCCTCTTCTTGCAGTTTCTTCAACTCTTTCTTGGCCTTTTCGCGTTCGCCGGGATTCGGACTGTTCGCCTTCTTTTCGAGTTCGTTGATTCGTTTCTGCTGCTTTTGGGCCTTCGCGTCGTTGCCGCTCTTGTTGTTTTGTTTGGCTTGATCAAGAGCCTTCTTGGCTGCATCGCGGACCTGTTGGTTCTTCCCATTCTTGCTCAGCTTTTCGAGCTCTTTCTTCGCCTTTTCTTGTTCCTTGGGGTTGTCCGAGTTCTGGGCTTTCTTGCTCAGGTCTTGAACCTTCTTCATTTGGGGGTCGGGATTATTCTTGGCGGACCCCTTGTTGTTCACACGGTCGAGCGCCTGTTGTGCGCCTTGGCGGGTCTTTTCGTCGGCCCCATTTTTGGCCATCTTCTGAAGTTCTTGCTTGGCCTGTTCCCGGGCCTTGGGGTCGGCGTCGTCGGAGGCTTTTTTCTCCAGTTTGCGGATTTGTTGTTGCGACGGTGAGCCCGCTCCCGAAGAGTCGCCCTTGCCTTCGTTCTTTTTCCCCCCTTTGTCTTTGGGAGAACCTTTGCCGCCTTTAGATTTCCCGTTCCCGCTTCCATCAGAGTTCTTGTCTTGCTGGCCGCTTCCACCGCCGAGTTGTTTCTTCAGTTTACTCAGTTTTTGCTCGAGTTTTTCCCGGCGTTTTTGTTGTTCCTTCGTTTCGCCCTTTCCACCCTGGCCACCCTTTTTCTTGTTGCTCCCTTTTCCGTCCGATTT
>CAYYUU010000933.1:0-3565 GCA_964474955.1 uncultured Alcaligenaceae bacterium
ATGGAGATCACGGGCCTGCTTGTTGGCCTCGACGACCTCGACCTTCACTTCTGTCTTGTCTTCGTCCTCGTCTTCGCCTTTCTTTTTCGGCACGGCCTTCTGCTTCACGTACCGGTAGGACGTGCGATTATCCAAGACAGCGGCGCTCGTAAAAACGGTCATCGGTTTGACCATCGCAAAGATGCCCGCAGGGCGGAGCTTTTTCACGGACGCCAACGTTCGTTTGCTCGCGAAGATGTTCTTGCCGTTTTGGCTCGCGGACATCGCCTCGGCGACGGCAGTTTTCTCCGTGCTGAGGATCAGATACTGGCCGATCCGACCATACGACACTTTCTGGCCAATGTTGTTCTTGGCCGTGTAGACGGTCTGGCCTTGGATCTTCATGGCCTTGGCCTTCGGGATCTTCACCTGGAACTGGGCAACCAACCCCGGCATCTTCGCCATCAGGTTCTTGGCGGTAGCCGCGTCCTTCGTTTTTGCGACGACGTAAATTGGAACGAGTGGGGTGCTCGTGACCGAACGATATCCGCGACCTCTCACAATTTTTTGTTTGATTTTACTCGTGAGTGGATTGCCCAAAGCGAAGGCAGCTTGATCGACGTTCAGGAAAACGGCCTTGGCCGTGGAGAACAACGGTGACGTCTGGAGCGTTTTCTCGATGGGCGGAGCCTTGGGTTCGATCTGCTTCATGACCTTGTTGGCGAGTTCGAGGGCCTGTTGCCAACGGGCCAAACCATTCTCGTTGGACATCACACCGACGAACGACGCACTCTGCGGAACGTATCGGAGCAACGACGGATCGATGGTCTTCTTCGGCAGCAACTTGACAAGTGGCGTCGTTTGCCCAGGGGTCAACAATAGTTCCTTCGTCAACTCCAGAGTTCCGTTTTTCATCACGGCCCGAACCGCACATCCCCGGAGCGACGTGAGATTAAGCACTTTGTCGAGAGCACGGAACTCGGGAATTTCATTGAGCTTCAACAAAGTCTTGGCATTGGCGTAACCGAACAGAGCACCTTTGCCACCCAGCCGTGTACGCACCTTCTTGAACCCGCTCGAAGCCGCCAACGTCTTTCCCTTCTTGTCGATTCCGTGGGCCTTCCGCAAAGCATTCCTCACGAGGTCGTATGAACCGAGCATGACTCCCTTTGGTAGCAAGGCGATGGCTGGGCCAGTATATCGGCGTTGAACGCCGGGTTGCCCTTTCTGCTGAAAGCGATCGTAAAAACGGTAGATCTTCGTCGTTCCGATCGTGTCCGTTTTTGCAAAATTCGTGTAGGGCATCATCATGGCACACTTCATGAGGAACCTGGGGACGTTGCTTTCCCCAGCATCGACGGTGATCAAGAAATCGGGGACGTGATCTGTGGGATGCACGTCGAAATTCGCGAATGCGACGGAGAAGCTGTTGACGCGTTGGAACTCCTTGGCCACTTCCTCCGAAAACATCAACCCCATCCAACCGTACTCTTGTACGTACCAGTAGGGTACGTTGTCGTATTTTTGGTACAACTTTTCGAACGAAAGCGGTGGGTCGCCAATGTAGGACTTGGCCACAAGGTTGCGGATTTCTTTGGCGAGTTGCCCAGGTTTTTGGATCTCGAAATAGAGGAGTGTTTTTTCGGGCAACAGCTTCGCGGGATCGCTGAGGTCTTGGGCGGTGGAGACTGCTGGGCTCAAACAACACACCACGGACGCGAGGACAAGAGACCAACGCATAACATTCTCTCCCAGGTGGTTTTTAGGGCTCATGTGTGGGAACGCTGGCAAAGAGTGTATCATAATCATGGCTGCCGGTGTAGGTCTCGGGACGATTTGAGCATGAAGGTGGTGAGACATTGCCCCCAACCGAAGGAACGTCACCTTTTGTCTTGGAACGACAGTCCCAAGAAAGATATGGAACGTTACTGTCGCTGGACTTGCTGAGTAGCCGTTGGCCAAGATAACAACCAGGCAGAGCCAACCTATGCCCTCGTCACTCATAGACACCCCATTGTTAGAAATGCGTGGCATCGAGAAGTCTTATCCCGGTGTGCGGGCATTGCATGGCGTCGATCTGAAATTACGACGAGGGGAAGTGTTGGCTCTCCTTGGCGAGAATGGAGCTGGCAAAAGTACATTGATCAAGATGCTCGGTGGAGCACATCAACCCGATCGTGGAGAGATCCAATTGGGTGGACGTCTTGTTCGACTCACCAGTCCGACCGAAGCTAACGCGGCGGGAATCGGGGTCATCTATCAAGAGTTCAATCTCATCCCAAGCTTAGCAGCTTGGGAAAACATATTTCTGGGTCGCGAATTGAGTTATGGTTTCGTTCGCCGAGGTGAGGAACGACGACGGGCCCAAGAATTATTTCGCCAAATTGGAGTGCCAGTCCCGATCGACAAACCTTGCGGTGAACTCTCCGTAGCCCAACAACAAATCGTCGAGATCGCCAAAGCACTAGCTCAAGACGTGCGTTTAATGGTCATGGACGAGCCGTCAGCGGCCCTGACGCCGCAAGAAGTAGATCGGTTGTTTGCTATCATTCGCGATCTGAAAGCTCGCGACATCGGTATCATCTATGTGAGTCATCGGCTCGACGAAATCTTTGAGATTGCCGACCGTGTGTTTGTGTTGCGAGATGGCGAGCCCGTCGGCGAAGCACCGACCAACGAGCTTTCGCGACAGAGACTTATCGAGATGATGGTCGGTCGCCAAATTCACAACGAGTTCCCGAAGGAGCGCCACCCGATTGGTTCCGCGCGTCTTGTTGTCCAGGGCTTGTGCCGAGGGAATGCCGTCCGAGACGTGAGTTTTGCGATTCGCAAGGGCGAAGTGTTGGGGCTCACCGGGCTCATTGGCGCGGGACGAACGGAAACCGCTCGACTGATCTTTGGAGCCGATCGCGCAGACGTTGGAACGATTTCGTTGGACGGGAGACATCTTCGTATTCAGAGCCCTCGCGACGCAATTCGTGCGGGGATATGTCTGCTCACGGAAGACCGCAAAGGACAAGGGCTCGTGCTCAACGCCAACGTCCGCGAGAACTTTGGTTTGCCGAACCTGTCCGATATGTCCTCTCTGGGTTTCGTTCAACATAACCGAGAACGTTCGACATTTGCTCAGTATGTGCAGAGACTCCGAATTCAAATCTCCAGCCAAGAACAAGTGGCTCGTAATTTATCTGGTGGGAATCAACAGAAAGTCGTGTTGGCGAAGTGGCTTGCTCGTGATGCCGAAGTCGTTCTATTTGATGAACCGACGCGAGGTATTGATGTCGGGGCGAAATATGAAATCTATATGCTCATCAATGAACTGACCCGACAAGGAAAAGCTATCCTCATGATTAGTTCGGAGTTGCCCGAAGTGTTAGGTATGAGTGATCGTATTCTGGTGATGCACGAAGGCCGTGTCAAAGGGGAAATTGAGGATGTTGTTTCGGCTAGCCAAGAACAGATTATGAATTTGGCGGTAGTTTAACCAAGTAGCAGGCACACTCCGTGTGCCGTGACCAATTAGTAGGCACACTCGGAATGCGAAATTTATTGGTGTCCGGTTTCTTGAGGGCTTTTTCAAAGTCCC
>CAYYUU010000934.1:0-3559 GCA_964474955.1 uncultured Alcaligenaceae bacterium
CTCTATTCGCTTCCCACTACCTCGGGGGGTTGCGTCGGCTCTCTTTGGGACGGGAAAATAAATTCACATCTGTCGGCGTGAATAATTTGAGTGCCGAAGGGATTGCAACGCTTGGGAACTGTCCAGAGTTGGCTTCCCTCGAAGAACTCGACTTGGGCTGGCACTTCGATACCTTCGACGATGAGATTGGCGAGGCTCTGGGGCTTTCGAAGTGCCTGACGTCCCTACGTCGGCTGAAGTTGAGCTTGCATGATTGTACTCCGGCGTTTTTCCAAGCCCTCGCCAAATTCAATCCGTTTCCAGCCCTCGAACATCTCGAATTATCTTACCAGTTGACGGAGGAACACATGACCCACCTGGCGTCTTGGCCAGGCTTGAACAATCTGCGATTTTTGACATTCGGTGCCAACCAATATGACGACCCGGTGGCGTTCCTCCGTCCGCTTGTCGAGTCGGACGAGATTCGCTCGCTCGAGACTTTTGTGTTGGCGTACTTAAGTTGTCCTTGGAAAGAAGTTTTGGCAATGCTTGCGAGGGCTCCCTGGTTACGTTCTGTCAAAGCGTTGTTCCTTGAAGTAAACAACCTCGCGAGCGAGGATTTTTACCAGTTTTTTGCGTCCCCGCATTGGAATAGTTTGGAACAGCTTGAGTTGCTTTCTCGATCCAATAACTGTTCGGGCGCGATAGACGGACTCAGAGCATCGCCGATCTTTTCCAATCTTCGTTATCTCAACATCCCGGTTCGTGAGGATACGGAGAAGTCCCTTGAGAAACTCCTGACGGCACCGAACAGGAATCCCAACTTGAAACTGCGAGTCGATCCGAAAGAAATCTCACCGGAGTTCGCCAAGCGGTATTCCGAGTCCTTGACGTCTTACCGCATCCGTCCACCATTCATGGGCAAAGACCCCTGGCCAGAGATTTATCGCTGACCAGGAGTCCGCTCGACGAGGCGCATTCACCCCGCGGTCCAATCACTCCTCACTTTGCAATGACCACCACGCCACGACCTGCGCATATTCATCCGGGTCGACAACATCGTCACCCCCGAACAACGTAACGATCCGAAGCGTTTCGAAACCCGTTCCGTAGATGTCATTGCCATTCACGTCGACTTCGCGAAGCTCGACACTACGTTCGACAATGATGTCAGTATCATTCGTCGCGGTCCGCGGGGCCTCAAGAGTCTGGCCCGAAACAGTGAACGTGTCTTGTTGGAAGAGTCGTCCATAAATATTCAATACGT
Source organism: uncultured Alcaligenaceae bacterium (assembly GCA_964474955.1). Taxonomy (GTDB): domain Bacteria; phylum Planctomycetota; class Planctomycetia; order Gemmatales; family Gemmataceae; genus CAYRFQ01. The sequence continues at coordinate 1,247 of CAYYUU010000934.1, forward strand.
CGCCTGCAGAACCACCTCCATAAGCCACAACGCCACCTTCCAGACCACCGTTTGCATCGGCGATCAGCACGTTCACCACATCAGCCGCCGTGTTCGAACCGACAAAGATCACCTGCGACGTGTTCGCCAAAGAACGCAGAGCCAACATCTCGCCAGTGTTCGTGTCGATCACCGACACGGCATTTTCTCCCGCGAGGATCGAAACGTTTGCCCCTGCGTCGGGAGCTTCCACGATCAATACAGATCGATCGAAGAAGACGTTGTCCTGGATGTTGAAGATGCCGGTGTTCCAGCGAATGATGTTCGCCAACGTAACTTCTTCGAGGTCAAGAACGGCTTGAGCCTCTGGGCTTTGCAAGAACGCATCTTGCGTGTAGAAGAAGCGGTCGCCATCACGCAGACGCTCGAACTGGTTGCCGATGACCGCATGCAGGGTCGGCCCAACGCTCGTACCGGGGATCGGATCCTCGGCCAACATGCCGGTGAATGCGTCGATGTTGTCGACGTTGCCAAACAACTCTTCCAGCTTCTGTTGAATCTCCACGTTCGAAGTGATCTGGTCGAATGACGTCACCTCGGGCACGCCATAGTTGCCTCGCAGATTATTGTAATCTGGCAAGCCGTGGTCGCGAGCCCGTTGGATGTCCAGCGCCGCAAGGTCGAGCCCGCCCGCTCCCGGAGGTCCAAAGAGGTTGTTCCGAACGCCATCGACCAGATACACATCGTTGGCCTGGGCGACCTGCGAGGCGAGTCCTTTGAGGATGAGCCCAACGTTCCACGGAGCTTCCGTCAGGATGTCGGGATTGAAAAAGGCATCGCGGATCGACAATTCGCCCAACGTCGTGTTGAGGTTGTTGACCAAAAGTGTGGTCTCGCTGATTTGGCTATGGCCAAACCGGAATGCGGCATGGGCAAACGCGTTCGTGATGGTCGCATCGACCGTCGGGTCATAACTCGCTATGTCAGGGTCAGGCGCAAAATCATAACCAAGTATCGAAGGTAAATATTCTTCGTACGTGACGATCTGCATTTGCGCCCCAACAAGCCGCCGAGCAAATTGGTAGATTTCCTCATCGTTGAGATCCGGATATAAATCCGCGATCCGATCCGCGAGTCGATTATGTTCTCGGTGGAACAACGTATGTGTCACCGTCAGGCCGATTTGTTCATTCGCACGAACGTCACCGGCGAGGAATAACTCTGCCCCCGCCCCGAACGCATCATCATTCGGAAGTCCATCTTCGTTGAACGGAAGTAAGTTCCCAGCGCTCAATTTCAGTCTACCGCCTTCGAACGTTCGCAAAGCCGCCGCCCGCACGGAATCCGACCCATATACATTCGAGGCGTCAATATATGACGTAATGGCATTCACCGTCTCTCGCCGTTCACCCGGAATCCCTGTACCGTCGGCATACTCAGAGCGGTTAAACGGAATCGGGTTTGGCCCAAGCGGATCGTCTAGGTCAAGAATTGGGATGCTAAAATCACCGACCTCGCCCGTGGAACGCACATTGAACTCCGCACCCGTTCGAGTGAGGTCTATATCGTGAGTGATAAATTGACCCCACTGGAAAACCCAGTCCGTAAGATATCGCGGATCTGGAATACTTTCCGCTTGGGCATGGATAGTATTACTAATAGTTCTCGGATTCGTTCGTTGTGGTTCGGTAATAATATAATCACCAAACCCCTCTGTACCATCCGGATTATCCGGATATCGGTCTCCATATCCGAAACGAATTTGCGTCGTTTCGGCGGCACCCTGCGTCGGATTCACCAAGTTGTTGTTCGTCCCATCGATCGTGCGGAACTCAACAGGGGTTAGATCCACGGCGGTCGTCATCACCAAACGTTCTTCGAGATTTTCGGGAAGTAAGCGCGCACGTTGACTCTTGAACATAGAGAGGCCCCTCTGAACAGAAACACCGGAAATGGAAAAGATTCACCCGTCCAGCATCTGATACGCACAGCGGACGAATCCGCGATTGGCGTTCGATTGCGCCGCCATCGGAGGAAGTGAGTTCGTCGTGCCTCATGACGCACGGTCCCCGGGAAACGAAGCAAGCTTCGTTCCTCACGCGTACCGCAGACATGTGCTCACGGCACACCGTCAATAACAATACCAGTCCGATGACTATGTATTGTCACACCTATCAATAGAACTCACAATTATGGGAGATTTGGGCGTAGATTACCTTCCCTGGACACAAACCTTCTGAATTCAGACTCACATATTGATTCGTCAAAGACGGGAACGAATTAATGAGAAAGTGTGAGTTGGAACAACGGGAGAAAGTTTGAGAGACGCGATCA
>CAYYUU010000935.1:0-3549 GCA_964474955.1 uncultured Alcaligenaceae bacterium
CCAGCCGACGTTCCAATCGGAGGTCGACCACAACGAACTCGTGGCCATACCTCTTTCCGACGCCAAAATCGCGCGCCCTCTCGGCATCATCTCCCGACGCCACCACAAGTTGAGCCACGCATCCAAGGGTTTTCTCGAGCTGCTAAAGAACGAGAAAGCCGGGACACCGCCGGACGGAAGTCCCAAAACGAATGGCGTGCACTTCGAGTCTCCGTCCACGAATGGCACGTCGCGGAATGGGGTCGGCACCCACGGGAAGGAACCCGATAGCGCCAGACGTCGCGAAGGTCTTGAGGAACGAATCCCGGACCTGGACGTCTCGCCCAACTCCGAAAACGGTTCTGGTAATTCCCGTAAACCAAAATCGAAGAAACGCTAGGAACTCTCCGTTCTACTTCCTGGCACTCAACGAATCCCTGGTGGGAGCGTGTGGGTTGCTCTGCGACCAACATGTTGCCCAAAACAGCTGTGAGGAACCTGCCACATGGTCGAGATGAACGTCCCCCACAAGCAAGGGTTGTACGATCCGCAATTCGAACACGATTCGTGCGGCGTCGGATTCCTCGTACACCTCAAGGGCAAGGCGTCTCACAAGATCGTCGACGACGCGATCGAGATTCTGCTCAACCTCCAACATCGGGGAGCCTGCGGCTGTGAAGAGAACACGGGCGATGGCGCCGGAATTCTCTTGCAAACGCCTCACGAGTTCCTCGCCAAGGAATGCGATGAGTTGAACATCGCGTTGCCCAAACGTGGCGATTACGGCGTCGGAATGTTGTTCTTGCCCAACGTCGCGGAAGAACGCCAGCACTGCGAACAACTCATCGAACAGATCGTCCGCGAGGAAGGTCAGCGGCTCCTCGGATGGCGTGACGTCCCGACGGACAACTCCGACCTGGGACCGACGGCCCGACGCGCCGAGCCAACGATCCGCCAAGTCTTCATCGGTCGTGGCGAACCCGCCTCTCTGTTCGGCGGTCGCGAAGACGTCGACGGGCTCGCGTTCGAACGCAAACTCTACGTCATCCGCCGACGCATCGAAAACGCCGTCCGCGATTCGCACCTCGATCAAAGCGAGATGTTTTACGTCCCGAGCTTCTCGTCGAACACGATCGTCTACAAGGGCATGCTCAAGTCCGACCAGGTCACCAAGTTCTATCCGGACCTCGTCGACCCGACCGTCGAAACGGCGCTCGCGATGGTCCATTCCCGATTCAGCACGAACACGTTTCCGAACTGGGCGCGAGCACATCCGAACCGATACATGGCCCACAACGGCGAGATCAACACCCTGCGGGGCAACGTCAACTGGATGGTCGCCCGCCAAAGCATGTTCCAGTCGGAACTGTTCGGCGACGACATCAAGAAGCTCTTTCCGGTCATCGACCCCGAAGGCAGCGACTCGGGCATGTTCGACAATGCGTTGGAGATGTTGGCCCTCACGGGCCGGACGCTTCCCCACGCAATCATGATGATGATTCCCGAACCCTGGACGAATGACGACCGGATGTCACCGGAGAAGCGGGCATTCTACGAATATCATTCCTGTCTGATGGAACCGTGGGACGGTCCCGCGTCGATTGCGTTTACCGACGGCAAGATGATCGGGGCCGTGCTCGACCGGAATGGGTTGCGTCCGTCGCGGTACTACGTCACGAGCGACGACCTTGTGATCATGGCCTCGGAAGTTGGCGTGCTGGAAGTTCCGCCCGAGAACGTCGTCCTGAAGGGGCGACTCAAGCCCGGACGGATGTTCCTCGTCAACATCGAAGAGGGACGGATCGTCTCCGACGACGAACTCAAAGACAACATGGCGACCGAGCACCCCTACCAAAAATGGCTCGATGACAACCTGGTGTCACTCGGATCGATTCCGAATGGCTACGAGGCAAAGCCGACGAACCTCAAGACGTTGCGACAGCGACAGAGGGCCTTCGGATACACGTTCGAAGACTTGAAAATCTTAATGGCCCCGATGGGCGAGTCGGGACGCGAAGGGATCGGTTCGATGGGCAACGACGCTGCCCTCGCCGTGCTCTCGGAACGTCCGCAGTTGCTCTACAACTACTTCAAGCAACTCTTTGCACAGGTCACGAATCCGCCGGTCGATGCGATCCGCGAAGAGATCATCATGTCGATGGAGTCGACGACCGGGCGAGAATTCAATCTGCTCGAACCGACCGCCGAGTCGTGCCGCCAAATTCATCTCGAGTCGACGATCTTGACCAACAGCGAGTTGGAGAAGATTCGCCACCTCGAAGAAAACACCAAGGGCAAGTTCAAGTCCGTCACGCTGCCGATCATGTTTGATCCTGTGAGGGGCGAAGAAGGCTTGGCCGAAGCCATGGATTTGCTTTGTCGAGAAGCGAGCCAGGCCATCGCCGAGGGGAACGAAATCATCGTCCTCTCAGACCGTGGTGTCTGCCGCGAAGAAGCCGCCATCCCGGCATTGCTCGCCGTCGCGGGAGTCCACCATCACCTGATTCGCGAAGGCACGCGGACGCACGTTGGGCTCATTCTTGAGAGCGGTGAGCCTCGAGAAGTCCACCACTTCGCCTTGCTCATTGGGTATGGTGCCGGCGCGATCAATCCGTATTTGGCCTTCGAGACGCTCGAAGACATGATCGATCACGGGTTGATTACCCAGGTGAACGATCCGAAAGAGGCTGCCAAACTGTTCGTCAAGGCCGTCAACAAGGGCGTCCTGAAGATCATGTCGAAGATGGGCATCTCGACCGTCCAGAGTTATTGCGGTGCTCAAATCTTCGAAGCCGTCGGGCTCAACCAGGAAGTCATCGACAAGTATTTCACATGGACCCCATCGCGAATTTCGGGGATCGGGTTCGACGTCATCGCGAAGGAGGCGATCGACCGACATTACAAGGGGTATCCCGATCGCCCGACGAACGGCCACACTCTCGAAGATGGTGGGCAATACCAGTACCGCAAGGACGGCGAATACCACTTGTTCAACCCCGAGACGGTTCACAAGCTCCAATATGCCGTCCGCACGGGGAGCTACGAAGCCTTTCGACAATACAGCCGGCAGGTCAACGACCAGGCCAAGCGGTTGTGTACGCTCCGCGGCCTCTTTCAATTCAAGTTCGCGGCGAATCCGATTCCGATCGAAGAAGTCGAGCCAATCGAAAGCATCATGCGGCGTTTCAAGTCGGGGGCAATGTCGTATGGATCGATCAGCAAGGAGGCCCACGAAACGCTCGCCATCGGCATGAACCGAGTCGGCGGCAAAAGCAATACCGGCGAGGGTGGCGAAGACCCCGAGCGGTTCATCCCGTTGCCCAACGGTGATTCGAAAAATAGTGCCATCAAGCAAGTCGCGTCGGGACGCTTCGGCGTGACGAGCGAATACCTCGTCCAGGCCAAGGAACTCCAGATCAAGATGGCCCAAGGGGCCAAGCCTGGCGAGGGTGGTCAACTGCCCGGACCGAAGGTCTATCCGTGGATCGCGAAGGTCCGAAATTCGACGCCGGGCGTGGGCTTGATTTCGCCCCCTCCGCACCACGACATCTATTCGATCGAGGTTCTGGC
>CAYYUU010000936.1:0-3549 GCA_964474955.1 uncultured Alcaligenaceae bacterium
GCGCGGCAAGAACCCGGCTGGCCGGAACGATTTCGAGGTTTTTGGCCTCCAGCCTGTTTGCGCCTCGCAACGAAGATGTCCCCTTATACAACGGAATCCATTTTGTGCTGAACGGAACGAGGGGATTGATCCTGCCCTGGATTGGTTCCATTTTGTTCGTCTTTACTGGGCCTCTGGCCTTGCTGGCCGCAACAGGATTGTCGTTGGGCAGCATGCCGATCCTTTTCCGAGCATTGCGGTTGAAGGACGACCGACTGGATCATAAGCCTCTTCGATTCCCTTCCACCACGACTGCGCGGGCCGAAGAATGCGGCCAAGCCGGTACCCAGGAACGACCAGGGTCGCGTGCGACTGGTCCACCGAAAAACGGCTCGTTGGCCGGAACGACTTCCGGATAGTCGAACCGCAGACGGAGGGAAACTCTCCTTGCTTCCCACCAGACTATGATCCAAGAGGGAATGTTTGTGCAGATTCGGACATATCAACCCGGCGACGAAATTCACCAAGCAGCCACCTACAACGAGGCCGCAAAAGACCTACCCAATTTCAAGCCCGCGACCATCCAGGAAATTCATCGACGGACGTGCGCAAAGGACTTCGACCCGACCATGCGGTTTTATTCTTGGGAAGGGGACGAAGTGTTGGGGTATTGCCTGTTCAATGCCAACGGACGCGTCAGCTATCCGTGGTGCCGTAAGGGCCACGAACGTTTGCAAGACCAACTCTTCCAGAAGGTCACGGACGCGATGACCCAACGAGGGTACAAGAAGGCCTTCGCCGCCTATCGCAAAGACTGGCCGAAAGTGGGCGAGTACTTCGAACACAACGGATTCCGAAAAGCCCGGGAGATGATCAACTTTATTCAGGACCTGATCGAGATGCCAACGGTCCCCGACAAGCCGAGCGGCGTCATCACGGGGCTGAAACGCTCGGACGTTCCTGCGATCTTTGATTTGTGTTCCCAAGTCTTTCGAGTCGATTCTCCGGCAGCGCTCGAAGAGTATTTTTTCCACAATCTCTACTTCGGTCCAGACTCCGTTTTCGTGTTGCGAGGCAAGAAAACCGACGAACTCATGGGAGTCGGCGTCCTGATCTTGGAGCCAACGTACGCCAACCCAAAGCAACTCGATCCCCTCATGCCGTGCTTCCGGCTCGGAGCGTTTGGCACCGAGACGATGCAGACGAAGCGAATCAACGGCCTCTGGAGCCTACTGGCCCGGCCCAATCAGTATTTGCCAATCCGTGCCCTTGAGCTGTTGGGGGAAGCCTCCGTGCGGGTGCAAGAACACGACGGCGTTGTCTCGCTCGCCGCACAAGCTCCCTCAGACGTGGAACACCTAGTTGCGTTTTATCGATCATACTTTACCGAGCAGGGGAGCTTCCCCGTGTATGAAAAGATGCTCAGGTAAGGAATCCCGGGAATTCCGCTTTAGTTGATTGTCTGGATGTTGTGTAAGAGTGAGGGAGCTTGAAGGCACCGAGAACCAAGACAAAAAGAAAATACAAGGATAAAAAGATACGAAACTTGCGGCGAGCCGCAATCCCAAACACGAACCGAGACAGGCGTCCTTGCGCATGGCGAAAGATGCCCCTCAAAAACAACCAATTCGGGTTCTACGTCACGGGTCCCATTCGTTGTGCCGAGTTCAATAGTTAAACTCGCCTCGGAAGAATAGGCCCTGAAAGTACACGTCTCCCGCCGAAAACCCAGAATCGGCAACTCCAAACCACTGCTCGTAGCCGTAGCCAAAGGTGAAGCGAAACCAGTTCGAACCTTGCTTGGGAAGGAAGCTAATTCCGGCCTCGACGCCAAAGATCGGAACGCCACGCGTCTCGCTGGTGTCCTGGGCACCGCCCAAGAACTGATTTGGTCCGACGGCCTGAATTTCTTCGAACGATTGGTCGACGCCCCCGATGAGGACTCCACCTTGCAGCTGGCCATAAAGAGCGAGTTGCGGGCAGAATCCAAGTCGACGCGTGGCGTTGAGCGCCGCAACGGGCCCCGCCCCGATGAAGTGATTTCGGGCTTTCTGTTGGAAGAACGAGTTTCTCAAAAAATGGTCGTAATAGACCGAGCCGATACGGACGCCCAGGTCGACATGAACGTCACACAAAGGCTGCCGAACGAGGTTGGGAGTGGTGTAGCCCAGGTCAATCGATTGCCAATCGAGGCGAGAGGTTTGGAACGCCGCTCCGTAATTTCCGAATGCCGCGAAATCTTTCGTGCCTTCGCTGGCCAACAGACGGTAGCTCGCAACGGCACTTCCTGTTTCGCCGCCTAAATGGTACCCGACGGTAAACCGTGGAGCCCCCGTCCAATCCAGATTAGCCGACGTGAGAGCGATGGGAACGGTCGTCCCGGCCACTGGCGCGGTTCCCTCCAAGGAGCCGTTGATCGTGGGATGAACTAGCGCGATTTCGAACGTACTGAAAAAGCCAGGAGGACGGGTGAGGCCATTCGGCGCGACGGGAATCAACGGATCGACAAGCCCTGGAGGAGGTTCGACTCCCGGGAAAGGAGTTGGCGGGGCGGCGGACTCGCTCCTTTGGATGGGCGGGGGCAACACACCGGCTCCCACAAAGTGTGTCGGTGCGGGGATCTCTTGTGTTTGCGAGGGATGGGGCGTAGGGGCCTGCCAAGTCGGTGGAGGCGAAACGGAGGGAAGCTTCTGGATCGTTTGGGGCAATGCAATCGGGGCTCGCAGAACCAGAGCGAAACCCGACACCACGAACACTATGAGAATTCGGTTCATCGTCGGTGCCCTCGACACGGGTCTGGGTCGATTCGAATCGCCTTCATAGGCCGTCGAGGCGAGCAGAACAAGGTTGGTTTTTCCAGCGTGCGATTTCGCCAGAAACATTCCCTTGGCGGAAAGTGGAAGACCGGCTACAATTAAAGCAAATTAATCGGAATTTCCTCAGTGTCAAGGAAGACACGATGAATCCAATCTTCCCTTCCAAATCGGCCCAACTCCTCTGGAAATGTGACGTTACGTCGAGGATGGACCTTTTGGCTGTGCGACTCCGGTCCCGGCAAGTCACACATCTTCTTGGCTACGCACGTCGAGAACAATCCCTTATCGCATGCAGTTTGTTCGAATTACTCGCGGCAGAATGGAACACGAACCGACTCGAAGTGTTCTTTTATTTGGAGACAAACCACTTTCGTGTATACAGCAAGAATAGCTCAGATTTGTCTTTTGAATCGCACAGCTTGTGTACAACGGAGAAATTAGAAGACCCCGCGCGGCTTCTCATTTCGCGAGAGGCCCCTTGTAGCATTCGCCGTGTTGCCTGGGAAGACGTGTCTTGGATTCTGAGTAAACTCTCCGAAGATGCTGTTTTTGAGGAAATTCGGGCTCAGAATTTGGAAATTCTTGAAACATTTCTTCAAAATGAATGCCTTTCAAATTCCGAAGAGGCGGAAGATTTCTCTCCTTTGAACACTCGTGCAGCGTAAAAAACTCGTCGCTTCGTTCCTCCCGAAGATTTTGACAGAAATTAACGTGTTCTCGCGTCGGAATTTCTGAAGAAGTCTTGATATGGATG
>CAYYUU010000937.1:0-3545 GCA_964474955.1 uncultured Alcaligenaceae bacterium
CTAGCTGGGTTACAAAGTCCGGTGACACGCCACGAGCGCAGGGAGCGGCGTGGTAATTTAAATCTGAGATCGGAAGCCTCGACATGACTGCCGGAGTTGGAAACCCGGTCACCATTCAGCATGGCAATCCACTGACGGAAGCCAACCGTGTATGCCTGGTGAAGTAGAAAGAACTGAATTTCCAAGACGTGGCACGGTTGCTAAACCGAGTGCAATTCGAAATGATGATCCGGTTTTCTGGGATGTTGTTTGGAGCCACGGGGCCAAACGCCTCCGTGGCTTTGGACAAAGACCGGACGATCATACATTTTTCGTTCGCTGCCTGGGAACGAAACTCCGCAAGGGGCAGTTTCGCTTCTTACACACACTTGCGGTTTCCGTGTAGGCGGTGTTTAGAAGAACCTCCCGCACCGTTCACAATACCGCCTACCCGGCGTGCCCTCGATGTATTGCTGACACCCGGGACATTCCGCCCCAACTTTTTGCGGAGCCGGTTGGGCAGGCACAGGTTGAGCCTGGACCGGTTGCGCTTGTACAGGCTGCGCGGGAATCGGTTGTCCGTGTTGTGGGGGCATCGGTTGGGCGGGCACCGGGTTCGGTGGTTGTGGTGGCCGCGGCGTTTGGACTCCACTCGGCGCCTGGATTGCCTGTTGCCGAGGCGGCCCGGCCTGAACATGTTGTCGCGTGTCCTGCGAACGAACGGCCTTCCGCCGTTGGGGTTGTTTCCCCTCTGGTTCGGCAAAGCGTCCGTGGACCCCCTGTGCAAAGTGGACTATGATTCCCGGCACGGCTTCCACAGAGAACCCGGGGCCGACCTCTGATTTTCGCCCATCAGGATAGACCGCGATCCACTTATTGACCGAGCGATTTCGAAGCAACAAGGTCGTCGGATCCGCAGGACGTGGGCTCAATAACGCTACGATTCCGTCAGTCCCCTTCGGTTGCAGGCCTGGCAAATCATCCGCCGTCAATGGCATCCCTTCGCTCAAAGGAACATCACCACCGGTCGACAACTCCAATACGAGCCCGGAAGACTCGACCGTATCGACGCTGCAGACCTTGATCGTCACGCCAGCCAGTTGATGGACATTGCCCGGAGCGAGTTCGGACGTTCGCCGATTCTGGACCTCTTCGCAAACGACGACGTCGCCGTCCATCCAGTAGCGTAGCGCGATCGGGGGAGCGTCCGGCACGAACACGGCCACGCGGCCTTCGTCACTGCCGAGCGTAATCGCACCCGCCCCAAGCGTCACGGTCCGAATTTCCCGACGACCGAAAGCGATCTCGAGCCAGTAACGCCGGAACAACACATCCGCCAACGCGACCATCAAACCGATCAGGAACCCAAGAATGGCGGCACCAATCCACCTCCCGAATAGCCCAGCGAACACCGACCCGAGCAATGCACCAAGCACCAACGATATGAGGAGGAACACCAACGCGGCGGAGAGCCCGCCAAGAGCCCCACCCGCGAGACCGCGGAGTTTACTCAAGTTCGGGGCGAACAGCGTCACCCCCAGACCGACCAAGGCCCCGAGTAATGTCCATCCCAGAATCCGCCCGAAGACGTCCCAGACGACGCTCCCGCCGCCAAGCGTTAATAATATCTGGCCAAGCGCACCGCCGACGAACCCGGCGAGGAATCCCGCCCCCAAAGCTTTGACCATGTCGGGGACCGCGAGCCAGCGTCTTTGTAGGTCGTAGTGTTGGCCTTGCAAAATCCCAATGCTGATTCCACCCGCGATGAGCGCCGTCCACCACGCGACGGCCAGAAGCAAACGCCAGCGATCTTTTTTCGCGAACTCCCCTGTCGACTGAACGCCCTTCACGCCGCCCGAATCGGGCGCCTGAGCGACGCCACTGGGAGGAGGAGGAACGTCGGCATCCTTCGTCGACCCGACAATGTTCACGATCTGCTTACCGAGGTTCGGGAGCAGTTCTTTGGCGAAATCGATTTTCTCGTTGGCCACCAAGTCCAACTCGGTCCGCAGCCCCGTCCCCGTGGTCGTGGCCTGTTGGAGCGGTTGATAAAATGGGAGGTGATTCTTTTTCTTGAATCGGGTTTGGGCTTGGATGTCGGAATGCACCAGCAAGTGGATTTGGTCGATCTTCGCGTCCTTCACCGCTGCGATGGTCTGTTTGAGCGTCGGGACCTGGCCGAGTGGCGTTGCTCGGGGCTTGGCGTCTGTGATGAGAACAAACACTTTGGCCGCGTCTTGTCGGAACGGAAGTTCCGAGGCCTGGAGGACGCCGTAATAACTGTCCTCGGGAAAATCACCTCCACCTACAGCCCGCAGCAAACCGACTCGGTTGGCAAAACGAAAAGCACTGCGTGTGAACGGCTCGCCTTCGTCGCCGAATTTCAAAACCGTGAGGTCCGGCCGGCGCTCCGGCGTGCCCGGCGGTGGGTCGAACCGGTCTCGGAACCCAACGAACGCCAGCCTCACATCGATGTTCTTTTTCGCAAGGTCTTGCGCGAATGCGGCCACACCTTTGTTGATTCCCTCGATGGCATAGCCCATACTCGCCGTGATGTCCACGACGAACACGATATCCGCACTTGGCTTGCGAATTTCGATCGTCGTCGAGGAGCGCCCCGACACTACACTTTCGTCCTCGGCGGCCTTGGCGATGGTCGTGAACTTCAGGTCCCGAACACCCCCCTTCTTGCGAGGCTTGAGTTTTGGGTCGACATCGAGCTTGACCTTTCCTCTAGCTTCGTTGGCCGGAATGATTGTCCCCGTTCCTGTGAGCCCGCTTGGGAGGCCCTTGAACCCGACGTGCACTGGCCCCTCGAATTGCGAACGCTTGATGACGACCGAATACGTCGTCGATCCTCCCGGAGTCCCACCAATGACTCGCGGGGCGTTTAACAACACCGCGGGCGGAGCCTTCTCGACCCTCACAATGAGTGTGCCCTCGCCAAAGACCTTGTCCGAATCCCCAGCTTTGGCACGTACCCGCACCGAGTAATCTCCGACTGCAACCCCATCGGCCACTTGGAAATAGTCCTTGCCTTCCTTGGCATCGGAAGCGACTTTCACTGGTTCGACGGTGATCCCATCTGGCGGATCGACGGCTTTGTTCCGGACCGTTCCTGTGTAGCTGTTCCGAGGGAGGTTGGCTTCGATGAAGTTTTTCCCACCCGGATACACCACGACTTCCTTCGGGATACCCAGTTGTACTTGGACGTAGGGCGGGCGCAGCAAGAAGAAGAAAAGTTCCCCTGGAATCAGGGCCATCAAGAGCCCCCCAATGGCTCCGCAAAAGCCAAACAACAATGGCTTGGGCAGTTTGTCTAACATCAAGCGATCCCTTCCCCGGTGTGCTATTTAGAAGTGGTTCTTTTTGATTCGAGCAGTCCGACGATCTAAAGGAAATCGTAGCAAATCGTTTTTCCAACCTCCATGTAGAAAACATACCATCGAAAAATTCTGGCGGAACTCTGGTCAGACGAAAAGATGTGACAATTCGTGCGCGGGAGGGTTGCGAAAGATCGTGTTCGGTGGCACGTCCCCTTTCATTCCTCCGGGAAGTGAGGGGGC
>CAYYUU010000938.1:0-3543 GCA_964474955.1 uncultured Alcaligenaceae bacterium
GATCTTCGAAGAGACAGGCTTTCTGTTCCGATTTCATTTCCCCTGGACCGAAGCATTGATCATTGGCGGGGCGGATTTGGCGTTGGCCGTCTTCGCCGGGCTCGGTCCGGCCATCTATGCGGTTCGACAGACAATTCCGGAAGCGATTTCCTACGAGTAAATGGGAGTGGGAATGGTTGCAGGGGCCGATGGAAAACGTGAAGATGTTGTCGCAGGCACACTCCGTGTGCCGTTCGCCTGTCTTTTGGTCACGGCACACGGAGTGTGCCTACTACTTTGCCCGCGCAGTTCTGTTGGATAGGTCCCGGTCATGTGCAACTGCCTCACCGAACTCTCAAATTTATACGTCAACTTAAAAGGCTTACCGCTGGCCCTGTTGTCTCAACTGATCCCTCCACTTCCACCGATACCCCCGTTGGCGATGGCCGCTGCTGGAACGGGCGTAGCGAATGCGTTCGCGAGCATGTCCGCGAGAGTCAACGCAGCCATCGCTCTGGGTCTGCCACCGTTTCCGATTCCGGGACTGTTGGCCCGCATCGAGATGATCGCAGCGCTCCGTGCGATGTTAGGAGCGCGAGCCAGCGCGAACCTCTCGGCAGCGTTGTCGGCGAGCATCGGGATGTGGAACTCGCAACTGCCGTTGGTCTTGCCGAACTTGCTTGGTCTGTTGGCTCCGTTGTTGGACCTGCTCCAAGACTTGCTCGATTTGCTCAACGTGGCCGACCTGTTCCGGATGAACCTCAACCTCATCCTCGCGGTTCCCGGCGCGGCCGTCGGTCTTGGATTTGGTGCTTCGCTCAGCGCCAGCGTCATGGCGAATTTGAGCGTCCTGCACAATTTCGCGCTCTGGGGACGATTGTTCAACGCCACCGCGGCGTTGGGCATCAACCTGGCTCTGCCTGGAGCCATGGCTAGTTTGAGCGCCACGCTTTCGGCCTTTGCGAGTCTCAAACTTCCCGGCCTCGCCATCCCTCTCCCGCAACTCGGAATGCTCGCATCGCTCATCGCTCCACTGGCTCGTCTTCCATCCTTCGGCATGAACATCACCATGCCAAACTTGATGAACCTCCTCAAAGCATTGCTGGCAGCGCTGCTGCCGAACCTGCGGATGAATGTGGCGTTGTCCGAGTCGCTTTCCGCAGCGGCGACTCTCGGTGCTGTCGTGCCTGCCTTGGGTCTCAACTTTTCGGCGATGGCTTCGCTCGCGGCGAGCTTTAATCTCAGTGCATCGTTGGCCGCCTCTCTGAATGCCAATGCGAACCTCAATGCCCTCGCGATGCTACCGAATATCTGCAACATGGTGTGCGGGCTCATGTCGCCTGGTTCTGGGGCTCAACTGTAGTTCGCAGGATCTTACGCGAAGGCGCGAAGGAAACAACTCTCCAGGCCGCGGACGGGAGGATCGTTTTCCTTCGCACCTTCGCCCCTTCGCGTGAGGTTCTTGTCTTTCTGTTCCCTGCTCCCGGTTCCCTACTTTCGATATTTCTGGTTCGCCTCCAAGTATTTCGCAACACGGTCGGTTCGCTGGATGGCTTCCTTCACAAAGTCCACGGCCATTTGGAGTCGGTCATCTGGTTCGGCACAACTCATACGGAGGAAACCAGTTCCGGCTGCTCCGAAGCATTCGCCGCCCAGACAGGCCACACCAAACTTGTCGTCGGCTCCTTCGAGCAAAAACATCGCAAGGCCGTGCGAGGTAATCCCGAGACGCTCGCAGATGGGAGCGACGTTGGGGAACACATAAAATGTTCCGGCGGGCATCAGCACTGTGACGCCATCGACTTGTTTCAGGGCATTGACGAGCAGTTCCACTTTCTTCTGAAACTTCTTCATCGTCTCATCGCGTTCGTCGTCGTCGAATTCGAGGGCCGCTTGGCCAGCGAGTTGGACGATCGGCGGCGTGCACGAGAGAGCGGTGTTGGCCATCTTCGACATCGACTGAATCAACCGCGGGCTGCTGATGGCGTAACCACATCGCCACCCGCTCATGCTGTAGGACTTGCTGAATGTGTACGCCGCGACGACTTGATCCAGGATGTCAGGTTGTCCGGGCATCGGATGATGTTTGCCTTCCCACGCCATGTGGCAGTATGGCTCGTCGCTGAAAATCGCGATGTTCTTTCCTCGAACGATGTGGGCGATGTTCTTGACGTCTTCTTCCGTCGAGACTCCACCCGTCGGATTATGTGGCGAGTTGAGGAAGATCGCCTTGGCTTTCGGATGATTGTTGACGAAGTCTTCGACATCGTTCATGTCTGGTCGAAACTGGTTCTCTTGCAAGAGTGGTGATAGGACGATCTCGCCCTGACGTCGGTGGATGTTCGGATCGTAGGTCGGGAAGTGCGGCGTAAAGACCAAGACAGCGTCGCCCGGATTCAACACTGCCTCACAGAAAAACTGTTCGAACACTTTCGCTCCGGGTCCGACGATGACGTTCTCGGCCGTGACATCGACGCCGTATTCTTTCTTGTAGTTCGCCGCGATCACTTCGCGAAAACTCGGCAAACCTCCGGAAGGACAATAGTGCGTCATGCCGTCGTCGATGGCCTTCTTGCCAGCCGCCAAGGCGCTCGCCGTGCTCGGGAATGGACTGTCGCCGATTTGTAGTTCGACGACATCTTTTCCCTTGGCTTTGAGGCCCTTGGCCACGGCCAAGACGTCGAAGGCTGTCTCAGTTTTTAATCCCTGGGCGAATTGGCTCAGGACGAGAGAGGAAGGTTGTGTGTTCATGCGTCGGGACGTTCCTGAGTGAAAGATTGAGTCATTCGGTGATTCGAGTTTCCGAACCAGTCGTCGATTTTATTGTGTGATTTTTTGGCCGAGGAACGACAAAAAAATGCCCATACGGTTTTCGGGTATGCCTTCGCTCACCCTTGTCACACCCGAAGAAACTCCCCAGCACCCAAAAGGGTGTTGCTTGCGGGCGCCGTTCGTCGGCTGGTACGATGAAGCCCTACCAACCGAGAAACTCCCCAGCGAGTGTTGATCCATGATTCGCCAGTGCGAAAAGTGCGCGAGGGTGTATTTTATCACGTCAAGGGAATGTCCCCAAAGTGGCACTTCGAATCCCATCGTCCGCGCTCGGAAAGACGACTCGAACACGCAAGAAAGGATCGACGAACAACAGGAACGAGTCTCGGCAAATGGTCCGCCCAAGGAAGGCCATTCGGACGTTCCAGAGGCCTAGACAGAGACCGAAGAACTCCCAGCCGTCCTCACGCCCGCGGCACATCCCTCGGTGGAAGACGAAGTTGCTGTTGTTGAGGATGATATTCTTCCCGACGACACAGGCACCGATGCACCCGTTACGGTCGCTCCCGGACGAACCGGTGGTGGTTTGGGTTCGGGGATTCCGCCAACGAGAATCCTTGGTTTGGTCTTCGGATTCCTTGGCGGCATCGCGTTGTTGTGGATGAGCCCCACACTTCTTAGCAGCCAGCTTCCGCGAAACCAAGCTGCTTCCAATCCGGGAATACCAAACAAGCCCCAAGACGATGGGACAGTATCGGAACCGGGCGAGCCTTACCTCCAGTCGGTGATTTT
>CAYYUU010000939.1:0-3534 GCA_964474955.1 uncultured Alcaligenaceae bacterium
ACCTCCACCGTCGAACTCAACTCGATCAATGTTGGAGAACGTTACTACCCCTTGGCCATACCAGATGACCTCCAAGTTCTGACTATCTCCGGCAAGTGTGATATTGTCAGGGATCTCCTTGCCACCAATTACCAAGCCCTGAATCTCCAGAACGCGAGAGCCATCCGCTTCCGTCCGGACGGTAGGATGGTTAAGCTCCTTTTTGGTGTAGAGATCACGAATCCGTTTGGTGGCTCGTCCGTCTGGTTGGGTGGGTATGGAATTGTTCGTGTCAGTGCTCCAGAAGGCGCCGATGGAGAGTTCTTCGTCGAATAGTGTTACGTCCGGGAGTGGCCACGGAAGACTCAGTTCTCCCCGGATGTATCCGTTCGCTTCTCCAAGTAGGTGGACTTCGAGAATATCTGTAAAGCTCCCACCACCCTTGGCAACATCGAAGATTTCGTCGATGTAAATACGTCCGTCGGTGGGATCAGGGTCGTTGAACCCGATACCCGCTCCGACTCGAATTCCTGCTCCGATGGTGAGGTCTAAACCAACAAGCCCAGCCAAAGAAACACTCCCGGTGATGCCGCCTCGCACACCACCTCCTAGGGACATGCCAGTTTGTGGATCGAGATAGAAACCGGTCGTGTCGATGCCTACTCCGAAATGATATTGCCAGTCGATGTACGCTTCGATCTCGGCACTCACACTCGCGGTCAAGGGACCAAGAATGGGAACGACTCCGACCAGAACGGACGCGGATTCCTTCCACTCTTTACCGTCAGACACCTCGTAACGCACAAGGTCGACACGCTTTCCCTCGATCATGCAACGGATTGCCTCCTCGGCCTCCTCAATTGTCACTCCCCCTTCGCTGTACTCTGGCAAAAGAGTAATCCCATACCCTTGAAGAACATTTCCAATGGCACCCAATCCCATTCCATCGAAGCTCAAAGAGGGAACATCGAGGATCCATCCCAAATCGCCAAAGCCCAATTCGTCGGCCAAAGATACATCAACCACAGGGAGCTTTGCCGTCAACAAATGTCCCACATCTCCCAGAAATGGTACCCCCGCGCTCACGTCAAACAAGTTGCCAGCGATCCCTTGGAAAACGCTTTGGACATCAGGTAGGTCGGGCTCAAAGTCTGGCGGACTACCCCACTCTCCCCCGTCGAACGGAATTTCGAAGTGTCCCGACCACGGGATGTTGTTGAGGCCAGCGAGATCAGCCTCGAAGTCGACGTTCTCGATTGCAAAGCGACCTGAACTCGTAACGTCGAATGTATTCGTGATGTCGTTCTGGAAGTCTCCGACGCGTAACTTGTGGTCCGTATCGACATCGGTGAGTGCCAGCGTTGCAGATGCTTCCAGGACGACGTCACCATCTACCGACACATCGGCGAGTTGGTCGATCGACAGATTACCACTTGCGTGTCCTTGACCGTTCAAGCCGGTGACCGTAAAGGAAGTCGAATCAGAAATGTAGAAACTTGGAGTTCCGTTGTGGTCATCCACACCGAACGTGACCGACGTGATGATGTCCGGTGCATCGACTCGGAAGGAAGCTCCCAACTCACCGTTCACTTTGTTATCGAAGTAGTCGAACCCAGTCGATTTAGCTATGTTGAAGCCCTCACTACCTGTGTCGAAGACCGTCCAGTCCTCCGTCCACTCTTGCGTCCAGACGATGCGGACGAAGTCGCCCGAAGCATCAGGAGTGAGAGACCACTGCTCGACGGTGAACCCTTCGGGCAACGATAGTTGTGCTTCTGTCGGAGTCGTGACTGATGGAAGTGTTAGCTCAAATGGCGCGTCGAATTTCTCATTCAGTTGGAGGATTTCGTCGATCGCTTGATCCACAAGAGGAACGTCCACCTCGAATCCCGCATCGACAAGTGCTGGGAGATGATCCTGGAGGAATTGGTTCGCGCCGTTCGCGAAGGCTGTGCGAATGTCTTGCCAGCCAGCGGAGGGAGTTGCTCGTTCTTCGAGCATCTCGATGGCGAGGCGAGTTCGTTGTTGTGTTCGCTGCTTCGGGGTGGAACCTTGCAGGTTACGAATGAAATTGCGCACCATGACTGTCCTCCAAAACCTTGTGTGATGTTGCTCGTCGAACTAATTGGTTTCTGCAGTGATTTAGGTGGTCTGAAGGCCTCTCGGCATCGGTTGGTTCGATCACTTATTGAGTCGAAACACCCTTCGATCACCAAGGGAGCCCACCTTTTCACGAGAGTTCGTTGAAGAGGAGGTTCTCAAGCCCCTTGCATGCTCTTCGCGTTGCCGCAGGCAAGCCTGTCGAAGCTTCCTCGCACGGTAAATCCGGAAACGGTCGAAAAAATGCCAAGGGGGAAGAGAAAAAAAGGAGAAAAATTTGGAAGAGTCTGACCGACCTTTTCAAGCTCTTGTCATGCGAGAAGCCAGAACTGGCTCAAGGAGGCTCCGCCGAGAATTGAACGCCGATTTCCGGAGACTTCTCGCTGATCCCCAAACCGATTAAGTCCGTTTGGTTTTGGGGATGGCTCGTTGTCGGCGTTTGCGTTTGGGTCGGACGTTGGGCAATCGCGTCGTCCACACGTGAGCCATCCGCAGGACAAGGAACCGCACCAACGTCCGTCGCCGACGCCACTTGTAACGGACCTGTTCGAGGAATCGTAACTTCCGGTTGCACCGCTCCACGTGGTTGTTCGTTCGCACCTTCATCCGCCGACTCACGGGGCCGCGCAAGTAGGCGATCATCTTGCGATATTGCGGTTGGCTGAGGATCTCCAGCGCCTTGACCAACTCCGGAATCAGTTGGAACGCCGTCGACCCCTGGACCGCCCGCCAACGGCACATCGCTTGGTGTTCGCTCTGATCCGTCTCGAACAGCCGATGGACGGCCAGCACGAACGCCCGCAGCGGACGCAACCCGGGCAGATACTCCAACATCGTCCGCAGGTCCGAGCGCTCCGTCGGCGTCAGGCTCTCGTCCCGGGTCACCAACAGGTACCGGTGCTTGAACACGAAGTGGGCCTTGTTCTTGACCGTCAGCCCTCGCGTTTGCGCCCGTTTCTGAGCCGCCTTGCTCGGCCGCCCGCGTTTGCGTTTGGGACCCTTGTTGCCTTGTCGGGTCATCGCCCGTCGCAAACGTCGCAGGGCATCGAGCACCAGGTCGTTGAGGTCCTGCAACACATGGAACACGCACAACTGATGTTCGGCTCCGGGCCACAACTCGGCCAGCACCGCCGGATACAGCGGGGACCGATCGGTCACCACCATCTTCGGTTTGAGCCCGTGGGTGTCCAGGTTTTGCAAGAACCGGCGCATGTGGTCTTGGTCGTTGGCCGAGACCAACGCGAACGCCACCGGGAAATCGCCGATCGGGTCGGTGGCCAGCAGCAACGTGAACTGGCCCAGGTGGATCTCGTCCACACACAACACCCCGGCGAAACGCTCCAACACCTGTTGGCGGTGTTCGGCCAGATCGGTGGCCGCGGCCGCGTCGAACAGGCAGTCGTAGACGAACCCAGCAGACAGGTCGAGCAAGAAATCGCGGTGGAGGCTTTTCAA
>CAYYUU010000940.1:0-3525 GCA_964474955.1 uncultured Alcaligenaceae bacterium
GAAAGTTCAACAAGCCGATATGTTATTACAACGGGCACAGGTCGAGTATATTCCTAACATACAACTCCATTTCCGCCCTTCGTATTTCTATCCCGAAGACCGTGTATTTTTCTTTGCTCGAGCCGGCGTTGACGTTCCGGTGTTCAATCGCAATCAAGGTAACATCCTGACTGCCCAAGCGAATCACTCTCAAGCCAACGCAGAAGTAGGTCGCGTAAAACAAAGCCTCCAACAACGACTCTCTGCGGCCTATCAACGTTATCAAGTCGCTCGTGAACAAGCGGAATACTTCCGAACTAAAATACTCAAGAATGCGCGTGAGTCTGTGCGTTTGGTTCAATTGGGTTATTACCAGGGCGACCCGAAGTATGATTACACAGCCTTACTTCAAGCTCAACAAATCCTTTTCCAGGCCCAACTAACGTATGTGCGTTCGCTTGGGGCTGTGTGGCAAGCAGTTGCAGAGTTGAAAGGGTTAGTGCAGCAGCCGGTGGCGGCGCGGGCGAACACGAGCCCACAAAACTATTGCCTCCAGTCGAAATAAAGTCACTTATTTGTACTTGGGACAACGTCCCAAGGGAAGAAAGTGTGACGTTACTTCCACTGGTCTCAATAAGTTCTGAAGTGTTGGCAATTCACTTCCAATTCGAATTCTCTCGACATTTACTCCACCACACTCACCTTCCCCGTGCTTCCATCTACATGTAATCGCTGCCCGGTCGTCAACCGTTTGTGTACCTCTGGCAAACCGGCGACGGCAGGCAATCCGAATTCGCGAGCGATGATCGCGCCGTGAGAGAGCACTCCACCCGTTTCCATGACCAACGCGCGAGCCTGTGAAAACAAGGGCATCCATGCTGGGTCAGTCGTCGGGCACACCAACACATAGGGCTCTCCAATGGGCACGCTACCGGACGGTTCGTCGAGCACGAGAGCGGGTCCTTCGGCGACGCCTGCCGAGAGCGGAATTCCCTGAAGCGTATCAGTGGGGGAGGCTTCTTCGGGGCGACCGATGGCGCCTAGGTTGTCGCTGAAGAGGACTTGCGGGACGTAGAGTTTTAAGAGCAGGTCGCGGCGGCGGCGGCGTTCGTTGATGACGTCCGTGAAGTCGTGGCCTTCGAGCAACTCGGGCAGTTCTTTGAATTCCAGATAGAAGATGCCGCCGTCGAGGTGATAGCGTGTGTCGAGTTCGACGAGGTATTTGCGGATGAGAGCATAACCTCGCATCAAATGGTGCTTGGCCGTTTCGCGAAGGGAAAGATGGGTCCGCAGGTTTCTCAACGCTTGTTCGATGAGGTGACGTTGTCGCGGCTTCAGATTGTATTCGTCGAGTGGCGAAAAGTTGGGCTCGTGATCTTCTGCCTTGCCTTCGTGCGAGGTTGCACCTTTGTTGTTGGCTTTCGGGTGCGTCATTTTGTGATGATGCGCCGCTTCGCGCAGTTCTTCCAGAATTTCCGGAGTCTCGGACCAGCGAGGGTTGGCGAGTTCCATCTCTTGTTGGCCACGATGGCCGAATCCTTCGAGGAATTGACGCTCGTCGATTTTCTCGTGCATCAAATCATTCATGGCCCCGGCGAGGTCGGCGCTCGGCTCGGGCTTGACGCCCATGACCATCTTTCGCAGTTTCTCCTGCGCGTGTTCCTGCAGTTCTTTGATTCGTGGGACGATGTTTTTTATGTTCCCTTGTGCGTTCGTGATCCCGGCAAGTCTCGCCTGCGATTCCGCCGTCCCGAGGCGTGCGAGGACTCGTTCCATTTCTCGCATGGAAAGATCCGCCAGTGCCGCCGGCTTGAGACTGTGGCGTGCAAAGTCGTAGAGGGTGCGTTGGATCCAGTATTGCAATCGTTCGAATAACTTGCGGGAATCGACCGACTCCAATTCCACGTCAATTTCTTTCTTCGTTTCCTCGATGAACGGCGGGACGATTCGTTCTCGAAACCGGCGAGCAAACGTTTGGTTGTACCAGCGAAGTTTCACGGCGTTGCGGATGATCTTGTAAAAGATGACCGGGAAGAACGCCCAGAGCTTCCACGACGCACGGGCGGGGTTGAAGCGGGCTTCGGGATAAAGTGCCCTTTTGGGGTCTTCCTTGAGTTCTTGAAATGGGTGCTCGAACGGTAGCGACTTGAAGAGCATGAGCGGTTCGCGTGACAGGTTGCAATATGGCCTTCCGCAGACCAAATCGAAGATTCCGAGTTCGTCGAGGGACGGATCAGGATCAAAACCGAAGTCGCGATACATCCGACCGAACCCACCCGTTCCCGACATGAATTCCTGGACGATGCTCCACGTCATCGGCGTTGGCGCGGGGAGGATTTCGGCGAGGTTGTAGCGGCTCCAGACGGTTCCGCGTGGGTCGGCGAGTTTTTGGAGGCGTTCGATTTCCTCCTTGCGGACGTGTTCGAGTTCTTCGTCCTCACCGCGTTTGTTGTATCGGATGGGCCGCGACTGCAGGAGATAAAACTCCCCACCAGCGAACCCCCATTCGATGTCGCTCGGTTCGTGGAAATACTCCTCGACCTTCAAACCGAGTTGGATCAATTCTTGGAGTTGTTCGTCCGTGAGCGTCGGGCTCGTCGGATCAAGATGAGTTGCTTGGATGTCTCCGGCGAGCGGACTCGGGGCCATCATGTGCTTCTCGACGATGTGGCGTTCGACGATCTCCGGTTCCATGTGATCGCGAGAGACATAGAACCGGTCCGGCGTGACCTGTCCCAGGACGACGGCTTCGCCGAGTCCATACGCGGCTTCGATGACCATTTGCGGCACGTCGGGATTGACCGGATGTTTGGTGAACATCACGCCGGAGACTTCCGACGGACACATGACCTGGACCGTGACGGCGGTCCCGTGGAGCCCGGTGATGTTGTGATGTTCGCGATAGGCGATGGCTCGTTCGCTGTTCCACGATCGGAAGACCGCTGCGATGGCGAGGAACAACATCTTGTAGGGTTCGGTCGGCAACTCCTCGTTCGTGCGGCGTTGATATGTTTGGCGGAATCGGTCGCACAACGTCGCGATGCCATCCTCGTCGAGTTCGTCTTCGGAGTGGAGTCCGCTCTCTTCGAGCAACCCCGCAACGACTGCCTGATAGGTGTGTTCGGGAATTCCGCCCACGGTCTTTCCGAACGTGACGAGAAAATCTCGATACGCCCACCATGCCGCTCGCGGATTCTGGATTCGTTCGCCGATCAACTTCACGCATTCGGGATTGAGCCCAACGTTCAGAATCGTGTCCATCATTCCCGGCATCGACGTTTCGGCTCCGGACCGGACGGCCACCAACATGGGGTTGTCGCCTTCGCCGAATCGTCGCTCGACCAGGGCCTGCAAACGCCCGATGTTGAACCGCACTTGTTCGCGAAGTCCTTCGGGCCAGTTGTGGTTGTGCTCCAGATATAACTGACAACATTCCGTCGAGATGGTGAAACCCGGCGGTACCTGGAGTCCGGCCTTCGTCATCTCGGCGAGACTCGCTCCCTTGCCTCCGACGAGGTGGCGGATGTCGTTCGAACCGTCGGCCTG
>CAYYUU010000941.1:0-3522 GCA_964474955.1 uncultured Alcaligenaceae bacterium
CTGCCCGTGGAATGATCAACGACACGGCCACCGACGACATTCGTCGGGGGATGCGATACCTCACGGGCCAGCAACATGCCGATGGTTCCTTCGGGGCCGGACGACACCGCGGCAATGTGGCCATCACGAGTCTCGCTGGCTTGGCATTAATGGCCGGCGGGAGTCAACCCGGTCGTGGGCCCTACGGTGAGGAAGTCTCTGCGGCGTTGCGATACGTGATTGGCCAGGAAAGGCAACGGCACCAAAACCGTGCGGCCCCGGGTTTCCTTTACAATCCGACCCGGATCCAACACGGTCCCATGTACGGCCACGGCTTCGGCACGCTCTTCTTGGCCGAAGCGCTCGGGATGGTGCCCGATCGCAACCTCGCCGCCCGTTTGCGTGGGACTCTTGATCGAGCTGTCCAGTTGATCGTTCGTTCGCAAAACCGAGATGGTGGTTGGCGGTATCGTCCGTTCCCGACCGATGCCGACATCTCCGTGACCATCTGTCAGATCATGGCCCTTCGAGCAGCCCGCAATGCTGGCATTTTCGTTCGTCGAGACGTCGTCGATAGGTGCGTTGAGTACGTCAAGGCCTGTCAAGCACGCGACGGTGGTTTCTTGTACCAACGGCCACAAGACCAACGGCGGCGGCGAGGAGCCACCGGCTTTGCCCGCACGGCAGCCGGACTGGTTTCCCTCTACCACGCCGGCGTGTACGAAGACGACAGCATCACGCGAGCCTTGAACTATCTGCACAATTACTGTCGCCCGAGCATTAACAATCGACCGGCCAACTTGCGGCATCTGGCAATGGACATCAATCTCCACTTCTACTATGGGCACTATTACGCTGCCCAGGCCATGTGGATCGCCGGTGGGCATTGGTGGCGTACTTGGTTCCCCGAAATCCGGGACGAACTGCATCGACGACGGCGCGACGACGGGTCCTGGTATGATGGACGGATCGATCCGCACTATTGCACCGCAATGGCGTTGATTGTGTTGCAAGTCCCGAACAACTACCTTCCCATTTTCCAACGGTAAGGTGCTCAGACGCAGGACGATTTCTATATGTTCTCTCTCGCGAACGGCCAAAAGCCGAGGCACGTGCCTCGGCTTTTCTTTTGGTGCCTTCTGGCGATGGTCTCTTGGAGTTGGTCATTTGTGTACGCGGATGAGGAAGCGTCAAGACCCTTCCGAGTTCGACGCGCGGACGGAGAAGTGGTCGTGGGAAGCCTCCGACAGATAACCGACAAGTGGGACATCGGCATCTTTGCGATGAAAAGCAAATTGGTTCCGAACACGGAACTCATAAGCGTTCGACAACAAAAAATTCAGCTTCCGGAATTGCCATCTGGTCCGCAAGTGTGTTTGACAAGCGGGGGTCGGCTCTGCATCGACCCGAAAAAGAAAATCGATTTGCGTGACGAGCATCTTTCGGTCAGTTTGGCGCGGACGGCTCAACCAAAAGACAAAGGGCCCATCCGAATATATCTGGCATTCGTCGAGTGTATTTGGTTCAAACCCCCCAATCGTGTTCCGGACGCATCGGCATTCCGTCGGCAGTTCTTGGAATCGCGTCGTCGGCAAGACGTCGTGCTCAAGACCACGGGCGATCGTATCTCCGGGACAGTGCTGAACTTGAGTCACAAGGACGGCTGTAAACTTCGAACAAGCAGGGATACAGTCGACATTCCTTTCGGCCAAATCGCGGCCATCGGTTTCAACTCGAACTTACTCACGACACCGCTCAGGAAAGGGAAGATCGCTCGTTGCGTTTTGGCGGGTGGGGAAAGAATCACACTCCAGTCGGCCAAAGTGGTTGCCAAAACGGATCGCATTGTGGGACAACTCGTTGAGGGAAACACGATCACATTTCCCGTATCGAGACTTCTCGGTCTTCAACTCGAAAACAGTCGGGCGACGTATCTTTCAGATTTGAAAGCGACCAAGTTCGCCCACACTCCTTTCCTGTCGGTGCGATGGAATTTTTGTAAGAATCGGAACGTCGTCGGTAAGCCCTTGCGGTTGTCTGACGGGGTCCACGACCGAGGGATTGGGATGCACAGTGCAAGTCGGCTGACATACGAACTCGATGGCAAATACTCCTGGTTCGAAGCGAAAGTGGGACTCGACCTCAGAACTGGACGCAGGGGCAACGTCGACGTTTCGGTCGTCTGCGATGGAAGAGCGAAAATCGTGTGGAAAGCGAACCTCGGGAAGAAACAACGCGAACGAGATGTCCGACTGAACGTCCAGGGAGCACAAACACTGACGTTGTGCGTTGATTTTGGGCGATACGGCGATGTGGGAGATCACGTAAACTGGGCGAACGCGCGATTGGTAAAGTGATACGTCGGCCGAATGGGCGATTGAGGTGGGCAGAAATACGCCGACCAGACCGACAGGCTACCAACAGCGAACGGAAATGTCATTGATCACCCGGAGGGGTGTCATGTCGGTGGCGAGTTGGTGGGCCAGTTGTTTCGTGTGATACGTCTCTGTCCGCCCTTCCAAGACCACGCTGCTCGCGCCCATCATCACACGAAGTTCGCGAATGGTAGTGCCGAGTCGGTTTTGCAGTCGCGTTTCCAACTCTTCGTTTCGGTAATGGAGCGGTTCTAACAATTGGGAAGATGGCATAAAAGTGCACTCCTTTACAACGTCTTGACACCATGATGACATTCGTGATTCAACCACTCAGTCAGTCAATATTCTTGTACGTTATCCTTCGGAAAACCAGCCGTCAACGAAATTCTGATTAGGAATACTGGAATAAAAAATAAGAAGCACTGATATCACATCAGCCCTTGAGGGGCATGAGGTGTGGCTGATTGAGTCGAAAGGTAAGATGAGGATTTTTGGACAACCATCCGTACGTTGAGGCAGGTTCGTTGCTTCGAGTCTCCAAGAGTTCCAAACGTTGGCAAACCGATTGCTTTATACACGAACGAGACGACGAATTCTAGATTTGTTCGCAGGGCAGGTTTTCGTCTTGTCCATTGTTTTTGGACAGGTCGAAGACCTAATCCTGCGGTCCAACGAAACCGTGCGCAATATGATAGCTGAGTATCCATCCAAATATCTGCTACTTGAGGGATTGCACCCATGCACTGCGTTCGGTCTTTCTCCGGCCCAATTTTCTGGGCAAGTTGTTGCGTCTTCGCCTTGACATTGCCTATGACTTCGCTGGCCGAAAGCCCACCGACTCAGAAGGCGGGGGCAGCGCCGAAGGGCGAAATTCTGAAGTTCACGTTCAACAAGAGCAAAATTTTTCCCGGCACGACACGCACCTATTGGGTTTACGTCCCGAAACAATATGACCCCAAGAAACCCGCGTGTGTCTACGTCAACCAAGACCGCATTCAATTCAACGCCCCAAAAGTCTTCGACGAGTTAATTCACAAGAAAGAAATTCCCGTTCTCATCGGCGTCTTTGTCCAACACGGACGCGGGGAGCCGTTGTCGAAAAAGGCCATCGCTCGGTTCAATCGGAGCTACGAATACGACGGGCTCGGAGATAACTACGTGCGGTTTT
>CAYYUU010000942.1:0-3521 GCA_964474955.1 uncultured Alcaligenaceae bacterium
TTCGGCGGTAATCCATGCTTGGAGGTTCGCAGACGACGCCTCGATCGATTGGTGAAGCGACTGCTCCTTGTCCACGTCGCGCTTGACTCGGCCAAAGTCGCGGATTGCATGGGCCAACGTGTGAGCCAAGATCTGTCGAAGCCAAGCCGCCAACTCTGCTGGATTTTCGCCGCGGAACGTCCGCCAAGCTTGATGGGCCTGCAAGAACGTCTGCTGGACAATGTCCGAGGGATCGACTTTCCCTCGCAGACGCACGTCGAGATGCAAGCGAGCCAAGAGACGCAAGTAGCTCCGAAATTCCTCAAGCGATGGGAGAGAACTCTCCGCCGAATTCATCTGGGGGCCTACTTTTTCCAAAACCAACGATCCAACAGGTCGAAAAGATCAAGGCTGAAGGAATCTTATGCAAAGGCATGGAGGCTCCCGAGTCTCCGCCTTTCCCCTTTACTCTTCCACCATCCACCTTCCACCTTTCTTACGCCGTTGCTCCTTGGAACCGACCAACACGTTCGAGTTCTTCGATGAGTTCGGCAGCCGTTTGGTATCGTTGACTGGGAGTTTTCTGGAGGAGTTTGAGGACGACACCTTCAAACAGGCCCGGAACGCCCATCTGGTACTTGGTCGGTTTTTCGGGATCTTTGCTGCGGAGGTTGGTCACCGTTTCGATCATGTTGCTGCCGGCGAACGGCGGGCGTCCGGTCAACAGAGCGTAGACGGTCGCGCCGAGGCTGAACAAGTCGCTCCGCCCATCAATTTCGCTCGATTGTCCTTTGCTGCGTTCGGGTGACATGTAGTTGACGTCGCCGAGGATTTCTCCGGGCTTGGTGATTTGCTTGGCTAGTGTGCCTTCGAGGGCTCGGGCCAACATGAGGTCGCCGAGTTTGGCCTGTTTGTCGGCGGTCTGCATGATGATGTTGTCGGGCGTGATGTTGCGATGGATGATGTTTTGGCCGTGGGCGTAGTCCAAGGCGCGGGCGACGTGGACGGCGACGCGGTAGGCGTATTTCCAGTCGAGCATGCCCGCGACGCCAATTCGTTGGATCACCTGGCTCATCGTCTCGCCTTCGATGTCCTCCATCGCGATCCAACAATACGGCCCATTTCGACCAGCTCCGAGAACACGCACAAGATGCGGGTGATCGAGCGGCAATACGGTCTTCATGGCCCGGACAAAACGCTGGACGTCGTCTTCGTTTTCGGTGAACGTTGGGTCCATTATCTGGAAGGCGACTTTGTTGCCGTTTTTGGTGTCGGTCGCGTGGAAGATCATACCTTCGGGCGTTTTCCGAATGATATCGCCGATGTCGTAGTGGGACAACTTTCGGCCCGCCATCTCGCCGAGTTGCATGGTGGGCCTTTGATCCTCGTCGGCCCGCTTGGGGAGGTCGGAGATGGTCGATCCGCTTTCGATGTCGCCGATTTGGAACTGCAATTGCGTGTCGCCGATGTTGATGACATCACCAGGCTTGAGAACTCGCGACGTGATCTTGGACCCGTTGACATACGTACCTCCGGTGCTCCCCTTGTCGACGAGGGTGACCTGGTCGCCGTGGAACTGCACCTCGCAATGCTTTCGGGAGGCCCGCGGGTCGGATAACTTGTAGACCGCGTCTTGGCCTCGACCGAGCATGTGGCCTTCGCCTTCGGCAACGGGAAAACGGGCGTTTTTGTCGGGGCCTTCGACGACAACGAACTGGAGCATGGCCATCAGGGTCTCCTGGGGACACTGGGTTTAACGGGATGCGAGTCGATATCGGGAGAAGCATACACCCCATTGCACGATGTGTGCCAAAGGGCGTCAAGTATGAAGTGGGTCGGCTCTCCCGGAGCGCGTAATTCTTGGAGTCTGGTTTAACATATACCAACACGACCGAACAAAACAGAGAAAGTCGCGTTGGCGGGAGAATCGAAAATAGATGTTGATTTGCAACAAATACCGATCGGAAAAGGCGCTGTTGGTTGTCCGTCATTAACCCGGGAGTAAGTCGCGGATTCGTTCGACGATTTTGGCGGGCAAATCGTCTCGATTGTCGTTGGTGACTTCGATGAGTTCGATGTCTGGACGTTGTTTGACTTCTTCGATGAAACCGCGACCCCGGACGGCGATTGTTGCCAACACGGGCACCGGACTATCGAGCAAGTCTGTCATGGCTTGGATGAATGCTTCGCTGAAACACTCGATCTTTCCGATTTCGTCGATGACGTACAAATCGGTTTCGTCAGGGAGCAACGGCATCTCGGCTTCGACGAGTAGTCCGAGGACATCGACGTCGACGCCGTAGCGGCTGACGCGAATTTCGGAATCGAAATCGACGTGGGCGAGTGTCGCACGAAACCCACCGAGCCCAACCAGTTCGAAGCCAATACGGCGTCCGTCTTTTCGCATTTCTTGGCTGACAAAGCCGCGTAAGCGCAAGTCGGATAGTGCGTCGATGACCTTGCGGGTGGCCGTTGTCTTTCCGCATCCTGGCGGGCCGGTGATGAGCAAGTTTTTTGCTGTAGGTTTGGTCATTTTGCGTTGTTCAATCGTTTGGACTGGATTGGGTTTCGTCCTGTTGGTCTTGAGTTTCCTCAACCAACCCGAGTTCGGCCAAGGACGATGTGCTGTTCGGAACTATTGCACCAACTGTCTGAGTTCGTCTCGAGAAAGTTGTTTGAGCCGCTGCAAGGCTGTCCGTGGAAGCTTTCCGAATTGACCCTCGAAGGCCCCATCAGCAAGCTCGTGCACTCCCTTTTCCGCACCTCTTTCTTCGACAATATCGACTAACGATTTATGCACTTTCTTGGCTCCTTGGTATTCGGGGGTGTTCTTCGATGAATGTCTCGAACTCGTCCCACTGGGGTTGCCTCAGCGGGATGTAGGGATGGAAGCATTCGCCGAGCAACAGACGTAATTGTTCGCTCAGTGGGGCTCCCGCCAGGCGTTCCAACGTTTCGGCCTTAAACCGGATGATGTCTTCTTCAGGAATGTTCATCAAGGCCGACAGGACCATTCCGAGCCAGTTGTCTCTGTCTCTATATTCTACCGCGTTTAATGCGGGAAGACCGACGTATAGATACTGAAACTTGTTGATCTCCAGGTCCCATAATCGCTCAATATAAACACCCATTTCGATGCCATCCAGCCCGACCTTTAGGAACGCTGCAATGGAAAAGCCGGGTTTTCCGAGCTTGTCGTGAAAGAAGTGGAAGTAATACGGGAATCGGGGTTTCAAGACGGTCGTGTGGTCCGGCGATTCGATTTCGATGTGAACCAGAATGAGGATGGGTTTGGACTCCGGCGGCTCTTCGGATTTCATTTGCTCTGGTGGTGGGCGGAACTCGACTTCGGCGATCAAGTCGAGGCGGTGGAGTTTTCCTTCCGGTGGGTCGGGATACAATTCGATGTTTTCCCAGCCCACGTTGTCTCCAAACCGACGTACAACCCCATCCTCGGAACGTCAACTCTCGCTTCACTCCGCAGAGCACGACACAAATCCACTTCCACGCAAAATCGACCGATTGATCGGCCTGCTCGGCGG
>CAYYUU010000943.1:0-3519 GCA_964474955.1 uncultured Alcaligenaceae bacterium
GGCCTTCCGCTCAAGCATCTTCTTCGCCGACTTGATCGTGTCCGCGTGGCCGAGTTCCTTCAACCGTCGGATGATGAACGGCTGGAACAGCTCCAAAGCAATCTTCTTCGGCAGACCACACTGGTGCAGCCTCAGCTCTGGCCCGACGACGATCACACTCCGAGCCGAGTAGTCGACGCGTTTCCCGAGCAGGTTCTCGCGGAAACGCCCCTGCTTGCCTTTAATCATGTCGGTGAGCGATTTCAAGGGGCGGTTGCTCGACCCCAACACGGGACGCTTGCACCGGTTGTTGTCGAACAAGGCATCGACGGACTGTTGCAGCATCCGCTTCTCGTTGCGGATGATGACCTCCGGCGCGTTCAGATCGACCAGCTTTTTCAGGCGGTTGTTTCGGTTGATGATCCGGCGGTAGAGGTCATTGAGGTCGCTCGTCGCGAAGTTCCCCGAGTCGAGCAGGACCAACGGCCTGAGGTCCGGTGGGATGACCGGGATGCACTCCAGGACCATCCACTCCGGTTTGTTCGGCGGGCCGCCGAGGCCACTGTCACGCAACGACTCAACGACCTTCAGGCGTTTGGTGAGGTCCCGTTGCTTTTGCTTGGATGGCTTGTCCTTTTTGTTGAGTTCGTACAACTCGTTTCGAAGTTGTGCCGAGAGTTCGACCAAGTTCAACCCCTCAAGGAGCTTCTTGACGGCTTCGGCGCCCATCTCCGCTTCGAAGCCATCTTGGTACTTTTCTCGAGCCTTCCGATGTTCGTCCTCGTTCAGGAGTTGTCGATGCTTGAGTTCGGTGTCCCCTGGGTTGGTGACGACGTAATCCTGGAAGTAGATGATCTTCTCAAGGTTCGTCGTCTTCATGTCCAGGAGCGTGCCCAGACGACTCGGCATCGCCTTGAAAAACCAGATGTGCACGACTGTAGCGGCCAACTCGATGTGGCCCATCCGTTTGCGGCGCACGCGGCTGTGTGTGACCTTGACGCCACAACGGTCGCACACCATCCCTTTGTATTTCATTCCGCGGTATTTTCCGCAGGCGCATTCCCAATCTTTCTCCGGCCCAAAGATCCGTTCGCAGAACAGCCCGTCTTTCTCGGGACGGTACGTTCGATAGTTGATCGTCTCGGGTTTCTTAACTTCGCCAAAGGACCAGCTTCGGATGTCGTGGGGGCTCGCCAGACTAATCCGGACGGCCCCATAGTCGTTAATACGGTCGTAGCTAGTTTCGCCAGTTCCGGTGCTCATATCAGCCTCCAATCAGGGAACAGCGAACAGGGAATAGGGAACAGAACGAATCGCTCTTCTGGTTTCTGTCCCTTCTTTCCTCTCCTCGTGTGCCCACCTGGTTGATTGTTTCGGGGGTAAATGAGTCTTCTGTTCCCTACATTCGTTTCTTCTCGAGTTGCATGTTCAACGCGAGGCCGCGGATTTCATTCGTCAAAACGTCAAAACTCGCGGGCGTTCCGGCCTCGAGCGTGTTTTCGCCTTTGACCATCGACTCGTAAATTTTCGTACGGCCTTCGACGTCGTCGGACTTGACGGTCAAGAGTTCCTGCAAGATGTAAGCGGCTCCGTACGCTTCGAGCGCCCACACTTCCATCTCCCCGAAACGTTGCCCACCGAATCGAGCCTTCCCGCCCAACGGCTGTTGTGTGATGAGCGAGTACGGGCCCGTCGCTCGGGCATGGACCTTGTCGTCGACGAGGTGGTGGAGTTTGAGCATGTAAATGTAGCCGACCGTCGAGGGTTGTTCGAACCGCTCGCCCGTTCGACCGTCATACAGATAACTCTTCCCGCTCTCGGGGATGCCCGCTTCGCGGAGACACGCCCGCAGCTCTTCCTCGCTGGCACCGTCGAACACTGGCGTAATGGCCTTGAAGCCGAGCTTCGACGCCGCCCACCCAAGGTGGGTTTCGAGAATCTGCCCCACGTTCATCCGGCTCGGAACGCCAAGCGGGTTGAGTAAAATGTCGACCGGAGTTCCGTCCTCGAGGAACGGCATGTCTTCCTCGGGCAGAATCTTCGAGATGACCCCTTTGTTTCCGTGCCGACCGGCCATCTTGTCGCCCACGGAGATGACCCGCTTGGTCGCGATGTAGACCTTGACCATTTGTTGGACGCCGCTCGGCAGGACGTCGCCGCAGTTGAGCGAATTGAGTTTTCGCTCCTTCTCGTCTGAAAGGAACTGGATTCTCTCCTTGTGTTTGTGGAAAATGTCGCGGGCCTTGTCGGACTTCTCGGGGCTCCGGATGTCCAGATCGGAGAATCGCATCTTCGCGGCGGCCTCGACGAGGGCCTTGTCTTCTCGATCCGGGTTGAACCCTTTGAGTTCGCGTTTCTCGAGGATCGTGCCGAGTTCGTTGACGAGGGCCTTGTATTGTTGGGCAATCTCGCGATTGAACTTCGACTCGATGTCCTTGTGTTGCTTGTCGGCTTCCTTCTTCTCGTCTTCGTCCATGCTTGCCCGACGACTGAATCGTTGAGTATGGATCACCAGACCTTCGACGCCCGACGGAACTTCGAGGCTGTCGTTCTTGACATCCTCCCCTGCCCTTCCGAAGATGGCGTGCAACAATTTCTCTTCGGGCGTCAACTCGCTCTTGTTCTTCGGCGATACCTTCCCAACAAGAATGTCCCCGGGGCGGACGTAGGTTCCCACCTGGACAATCCCTCGTTCGTCCAGGTTCGCAAGGGCCTTCGGCGACACGTTCGGGATGTCGCGGGTGAACTCCTCGCGGCCCAACTTCGTCTCGCGAATCTCGATCTCGAATTCTTCGATGTGGATCGACGTGTAGGTGTCCTCCTTCACCAGCTTTTCGCTGATGATGATGGCGTCCTCGAAGTTGTAACCGTCCCACGACATAAACGCCACCAACACGTTCCGCCCGAGGGCCAACTCGCCCCTGAGCGTTGCGGCCCCGTCGGCAATGATCTGGTTCTTCTTGACCTTTTGGCCAAGTTTCACGAGGGGCTTCTGGTTCTGACACGTCCGCTCGTTGAGGCCAACGTACTTCCGCAGGAGGTACTCTCGCTCGTCGACCTTGATACGCTCCGCGTCGACGTACGTCACCGTCCCTTCGCGTTCGGCCCGTACGACCATGCCGCTATTTTGCGCCACGGACGCTTCCATGCCCGTCCCCACGATCGGGGGCTCGGCCACGAGCAGGGGCACGGCTTGCCGTTGCATATTCGAGCCCATCAAGGCCCGGTTGGCGTCATCGTGTTCGAGGAACGGAATCAAACCGGCCGAGACGCCGACCATCTGCTTCGGCGAAATGTCGATGTAGTTGATCTTGGTCTTGTGGACGAGGCTGAAGTCCCCCCCGATACGCGCGATCGTCTTTTCCGAAGCGATCTCGTCACCCTCGGTCGGCGTGTCCGCGGGTGCCAGATACGCCGCGGACTCTTCGTCGGCCCGTAACCACACGATATCCGGCGTCAACTTGCCGTTCTCGACCTTCCTGTAGGGCGTGATCAAGAACCCGTAATCGTCGACCCCGGCGAAGCAACTCAAGCTCGAGA
>CAYYUU010000944.1:0-3512 GCA_964474955.1 uncultured Alcaligenaceae bacterium
AGGTCACGACGAAGACTTGAAAGTGCTCAACGAGATGCCGGAACTGGCCCAGTTTCCTCGACTGGGGGTTTCTCAACAACAGCCCTCCTGGATGGAGAAGTTCGCTTCTTCAACTCGGTTGAACGTCTCTGGCTTATCCACGTATTCGTGTTTTACACACGAACCCCAACGCTTTCTTGACTATCTCGAATTACCCTGCTTCTCGAACTTGCGAGCCTTGGAATGCTTCTCGAGCAGTAGTGCTATGTTTCGGCCTTTAGTTCGTTCCAAAGTGTTTTCCCAGTTGACGCGGTTTTCGTTTCTCAATGCTGCCCTTGGCTCCGCGGACATCCGCGTACTAGCCAATCACAAAAACTCTGCACAAATCACGCACCTCAATTTGTCGAGGAACTTGGGAGTTGGAAACGAAGGGCTTCGAGCAATCTTGGAATCTCGTCATCTTACCTCTCTCCAAGAACTGCGAGTCTCTGGCTGTGGCATTACAGACGCAGGGATTTGGGCCCTTGCCTCTTCGCCTAGCATGCGATCCTTGGAGCGACTCATCACCGAGTTTGGAGTTTCGGACAAAGCTGCCAAGGCCCTCGCCTCTTCGCCCTATCTTTCCAATCTCACAGACCTGTGGATCAACACGGCACGCCTCTCTCAAGACACACTACGGCAACTTTTGGAATCTCCAAAGTTGCCGCGATTAACGTGCCTCATCGAGTGGCGTCCAGGGATCGCAGCTCCAAGGAAAGGCTTAGAAATTTGGCGGTCGAAGTGGCACAACCCCTGGGAGCTGTGTTATTGGGTCAGACGAGGATGATGGAAGGCGAAGGCCACTGATTCGCTGCAAACCATGACGGCTGTCTCGCGGACGGATACACTAAATCTCAACTAGGTAGATTGAACCACCAGGAGTCTAGTCATGGAAAAACTAAGCGTCGTACAGGCGCGGCAAGAAGACGCCATCGGCAAGCAAGTAATCCTCGAAGGGTGGGTGCGGACTCGCCGCGATTCGAAGGGCGGATTCAGCTTCATCGAATTGAATGACGGGTCGTGCATGGGCAACATCCAAGTCGTTGCGGACGGCAAGTTGCCGAACTACGAGAACGAAATCAAGAAGCTCCTCACCGGTGCGAGCATCCGAGTCACGGGCGAAGTGATCAAGTCGCAGGGCAAAGGACAGACGACCGAGATTCAGGCATCGGCGGTCGAACCGGTCGGGATGGCGGACGACACGTTCCCTCTCCAGAAAAAGGGCGCGACGATGGAGTTTCTCCGGACGATCGCTCACTTGCGCCCGCGCACGAACACATTCGGAGCCGTCACACGAGTTCGGAACTGCGTCAGCAACTCGATCCACACGTTCTTTCAAGAACGCGGATTCTACTACATCCATACGCCCATCATCACGGCGAGCGATTGCGAAGGGGCCGGCGAACTCTTCCGCGTCTCGACGCTGGACCTCAACAACGTCCCCAAAGCCGACGGCGACATCGACTTCAAGCAAGACTTTTTCGAGAAGCCGACATATCTGACCGTGAGCGGCCAACTGCAGGCAGAGATTTTCGCGTGCGGGCTCGGGAAGGTCTACACGTTCGGGCCAACGTTCCGAGCCGAGAACTCCAACACGTCGCGACACCTCGCCGAGTTCTGGATGGTCGAGCCGGAGATGGCATTCTACGATCTCGACGACAACATGCAACTCGCCGAAGATTTCATCAAGCGGATCATCAAGGACGCTCTGGAAAAATGCGGCGAAGACATGGAGTTCTTTAACAAACGCATCGACAAGACAGCTCTCGAACGAGCGACACACACGCTCGAAAGCGAATTCCTCCGGCTGCCGTACACCGAAGCCGTCGAAGTTCTGGAAAAGTCCGGCGAGAAATTCGAGTATCCCGTCGAATGGGGCACCGACCTGCAATCCGAACACGAGCGATATCTAACCGAGAAAAAATTTAAGTGCCCGGTGATCCTCCACGACTACCCGGCGACCATCAAGCCTTTTTACATGCGTGTCAACGAAGGCGGGAAAACCGTGAGAGCAATGGACGTTCTCGTTCCCGGCGTCGGCGAAATCATCGGCGGAAGCCAACGTGAAGAACGCCTCGACATCCTCGAAGATCGCATGAAACAACAGGACCTCGACCTCGACGAATACTGGTGGTACCGCGAACTTCGCAAGTACGGCACTGTCCCACATTCGGGCTTTGGTCTGGGGCTCGAACGAATGTTGTTGTTCCTCACCGGAATGGGAAATATTCGCGACGTGATTCCGTTCCCGAGGACTCCGGGACACGCGGATTTTTGATCGAGCAGTCGAGAGGACAAAGTAGTAGGCACACTCCGTGTGCCGTTTGTTTTTTTGTTTTGGAATGCGGCAGCTCCGCTGCCGCTTTGGTAGTTTGGGATTCCTCGCTCGCGCTTCGGGTTGGCGTGTTTTGGAGTGCGGCTTGGCCCCGTATTTTTGTGTTTGTGTTGTCTTGGTGGACAGCGCCCTCGATCCCGCTCAAAACAAAATCCGGCCACTCATTTCTTTCGCGTTCCCTCGTTTAGTGGACAATGGTCACGTCAGGCCACGACTCTCTCAGTGTCTTGATATCTTTTTGGGTGATTTTTTCGCTGGAAGAGCTAAATCCGGGGTCTATCTTGAGGAATTTCAAGGCCGGCAACTTGGGCAGCAATTGTTTGGCTTTCGTCAAGAGATAGCGGCCGAACATCTTCCACCTCAGGTGGAAGGATTCGACGCTCGGCAGTTCGAATTGCTCAATCCGATCTTCCTTTCGTGCGACGCACGACACATGCCGCAACTGTTTCAGCTGGACTAACTCCGGCAGAAATTCCAGAGAGTCCATGTGAAGCACTTCGAGATTTGGAAAGCGTTCAACCACGCCTGCGAATAGCTCTCGCTCGTATTCCAACTCTTCCGGAGGAGGGAGGGCGGGCAATTTGAAACGTAACCGATTGACCGAGGGGACTTCCGGCCATGCGTCGATGTAGTCCGGTTCGAGCCTTCCCCCTGGGAAGGTCAAGGTTTGGAGATTTGGTAATTGTTCCCACGCGATTCCCTCGCCGGTCCATAGTCCTTCGAGTTCCAATGTCCGCAAGTTCGGCAACGCCGGCAAAGCTTCCAGGACGAATTCCAAAATTATGCCGCGAATGGCCAGTTTTTCGAGCTGCGGAGAGTTGGCCAACCCCGCAACCTCAGGACCCAGGAAATGCCAATCTAACTCTCGCAACTCCGGCAACGCAGGAAACTCCGACCATCTCAACAGTGATCCAACGTTCAAGTGGCGCAAACGCTCAAGGGCTTGGAGGTGCTCCGCACGAAAATTCTCCTCAGGACCATAGACGGTGCCAACGACCAACTCTTCGAGATCGCTCAGTGCGCACAATGCCTGCATTTCCTCTTGAGTGTGGCGGTCGAGCGAGAGCTTTCGCAAAGCCGGAAGTTGGTGCAACGATTCGTCAGTAGCGACATCAAAACCGCGACCAGAATGCTGGAGTGTGTGCAGGCGTGGTAACGC